>JAYWHS010000365.1:0-4388 GCA_043777635.1 Kofleriaceae bacterium
CCGAGCGCGCCAACCGTAGCGGCGGCACCAGCCACCCGCGCTGCGTCCTTGGCTTCACCGACGATCCAACGTGGCGTGGTGATCGTCGTGTCAAAATCACTAGCCGCAGCTTGTGGCATCAAGATCACTTCGCAGCTCGCCGACGCCGCCAAAAGCTCGGCCGAGGTCTTACATTCGATGAGTTCGACGTTCGCTCGCTCAGCAGCGATGCGCAGTTCGCCCTTTAATCGCCGGGCCGGATCAAAAATGGCGACACGTTTGTCAGACACTGGCTGCAAATCTTACCACTGCGTTTCCCCTTTAGGCGCGCAACGCTGCAATACCGGGCAAATCGATGCCTTGTACAAACTCTAACGAAGCACCGCCGCCGGTTGACACATGCGAAACATTAGCCACCAAGCCAGCTTGTGCGATCGCTGCGGCCGAGTCGCCACCGCCCACCACGGTCAACGCCATCTTGTTGTCAGCCAACGCGCGGGCCATTGCCATCGTGCCGGCTTCGAACAATTTCTTTTCAAACACGCCCATCGGCCCATTCCAAAAAATAGTCCGAGCTTTGGCGACCACCTCGGCAAATGCTGCGATGGTTTGCGGGCCAATATCGAGTGCCATCAAGGCGGCGTCGATATTGTCGACCGAGGTAACCGATGCGGTGTCGGCGTCGAGCCCCGTTGCCACAACAACATCGGTTGGCAAGTGCACCGTGACACCACGCTCCACCGCCTTGCGCAGAAAGTTTCGAGCGATCGGCAGCTTTTCACGCTCGACCCGGCTTTTGCCGAGCTGCTTGCCGCCAGCCTCAAGAAAGGTATTGGCCATCGCGCCGCCGATCACAATCGCATTCACACGTTCGAGCAAGGCATCAAGCACTTCAATCTTGTCCGAGACTTTGGCACCGCCCAGCACGGCCAAATACGGCCGATCGACGTTACCCAACAACCGCGACAGAATTTCGATTTCTTTCGCCATCACAAATCCGGCGCCTTTTTCAGCGACGAATTTGACCATGCCTGCGGTCGAAGCGTGAGCTCGGTGGGCAGTCCCAAATGCATCGTTAACGTACACGTCGCAGTACGAGGCTAGCGTGCGTGCAAACGTTTCATCGTTGGTTTCTTCGCCGGGATCAAACCGCAGGTTTTCCAACATGGCGATGTGTCCATCGCGGACGTCGTTGACAACCTTGCGCGCGCCGTCACCAATCGGCTCGTCGGCCAACGTAACATCGGTGTCAAGCAATTCAGCCAAGCGTGCAGCGATTGGCTCCATCGAATACTGTAGATTCACCTTGCCGTCGGGCCGGCCAAAGTGCGAACCCAAAATGATGCGCGCACCTTGCGCCATCAAATATTTGAGCGTCGGCAACGTGGCCACAATGCGCGCATCGTCGGTAACCTGTTTGTCTTTCGACACTGGCACGTTGTAATCGACACGCACAAAAACCCGCCGTCCAGCGACGTTGAGTTCGTTCACATGCTTGATGCCGCCTAGTGGTCCGTTGCTCATAGTTTCATTCTCCCAGTCACGCGACAATTACAGTTTCGCAGCAACGAATGCCGCGAGATCAAACAAGCGTTGCGAATAGCCCATCTCGTTGTCGTACCACGCCATCACTTTGACTTGATCGCCCAAAGCGGTAGTCAACGCAGCGTCAACCGTCGACGAATGTAGGTCACCGTTATAGTCGATTGACACCAAAGGTTCGTCCGACACAGCTAAAATGCCCTTGAGCGGACCAGCCGCAGCCGCACGCATGGCCGCATTTACCTCGGCGGCGGTCGCGGGCTTGGCTAACTTCACCGTGAGATCAACCAGCGAGACATTCGGCGTCGGTACCCGAATCGCCATGCCATCAAGTTTGCCGGCCATCGAAGGCAGCACTTCTTTGAGCGCCTTGGCAGCGCCGGTTGTGGTTGGAATCATCGACAGGCCCGCAGCCCGGGCCCGACGCAGATCCTTGTGCGGCAAATCTAAGATCTGCTGATCGTTAGTGTAGGAGTGGATGGTCGTCATCAGCCCGGAAATGATGCCGAACGACTCTTCGAGCACTTTGGCCACGGGCGCTAAACAATTAGTCGTACACGACGCATTTGAAATCACATGATGCGTGGCAGGTTGGTACACCTCCAAGTTGATGCCACAACACAGCGTGACATCGGGATTCTTAGCTGGTGAGCTGATCAGCACTTTTTTGGCGCCACCAAGCAGGTGTTTCCCAGCGCTTTCTTTATCGACGAAACGCCCAGTGCATTCGATCACAATGTCAACGCCGTGGGCTTTCCATTGGATCGCCGCAGGATCTTTTTCAGAGGACACCAACACGCTGTCACCATTGATGACGAGTGAGTTGCCTTCGACCGTGACCGTGCCAGGATAACGGCCATGCACCGAATCGTGTTTGAGCAGATGCCCAAGCGTCGCGACGTCGGTTAGATCGTTGATCAAAACCAAATCGAAGACATCGCGTTGCGCAGCGAGGCAGCGCACAAAACCGCGACCGATTCGACCAAATCCATTGATGCCAATACGTGTTTTTGCCATTGCCGGCGAAACGTAGTGCGGTCCGACAGTTCTCGCTATACCCGGGCGCGCGATTTTGCGTTGCAGCTACAGGATAGCTTTGGATTTTTACCAACCGACACAACGTTGAAAAAAACAACGTCGGTTGACGTTGAGGCGACTGCGCCGGGCTTTGGCTGTGCCGCCTCGGCCTTCAAGCAGCAGCGTGCGATTTGTCTTCGCGTGTGTCTTTCGAAATGGTGTTGGTCACTTCACTGATCAACTCAGTGGCCAACGTGACGATCTGTTTTTCATCAAACCCCTGCACCTGCAAATCGCGATAAATCGATTTGGCTAAAATGCGCACGGCTCTGGTTCTACTTTCACGATCGGTCATTGGTTTGCCTTTGGTTCCCACCTCAACGAGCGGGTTCCTTGGCAGAAAGCATCGACCGTGCCATGTTGCAAACGTCTGTAATCATTTGCAGCGCAGCGCGTTAATGCGCACGAAAAACACTGATCATGTGCGCACATTCTCCGCCACCGCGCACAACATTACGCGGTGGTTCAACCTTTCAGCTCGGTACTATAGCGCTTTGCGACGAGCGACTGCCATCGAGAAAACATCGTCTGCTGAATCAGCTGGCGCTGGTAACGATGTGCGATCCGCTGCCAAATAGGTAAGAAACATCTGGAGATACCGTGTTTCATTTACAGGCATGGAGCGAAACGAAAGTCCAAGTTGGAAGGTTTGATCGACGGCGGTACACCACGCCGTGCGTGCCAGCAGCCGCAATGGCTCCGACTCTGCGTCGTCGTCGAATACCAACGAAACATCGACTTCAACATCGAGACCGAGAGGCACTGCGGTATCCACAGCAACGCAGAGACCGCCGCGCGACACATTGGTTGTGCGGCCACGGCAGCTTTGTTGACCTACGTACACAATGACGTGTGCGACGTGGGCGTAGCGCGGATGTTCTCGTGGGTTGCTGCTCACAAAAATAGCGTGGCCTAGTTAGTAGCTAAGCGCAAAAATTTGTATGGCGTAGCGTCATGCGCCGACCTGGGCAGGCACATTCCCCACACACGCAGGTGCAGCAAACGACCAACTGGACAAGCCAGAGTTAACGCTAGCGGCGGCGGCGA
Organism: Kofleriaceae bacterium; assembly: GCA_043777635.1. GTDB lineage: Bacteria > Myxococcota_A > Polyangia > Haliangiales > Haliangiaceae > JABFXX01. The sequence continues at coordinate 3,646 of JAYWHS010000365.1, forward strand.
CGGCGAGCTGGACGCGGTGCCACAGCTGCTGCTTCGAGCTCTTCTAAGTGCTCAAGCATGGAGATCATGGTGTTACGGGTAGCCGCGTGAGGCTCGTTGGTGATAGCCCGACCCAAGCTGATGCGCAGTTCCGCTCGCAATTCGGACTCAACCAAACGGTAGGTCCGAAGGGCTTCTTCTGGATCATAGTGGGTCAGATCGGCTTCATTGCCGGTTGCGGCGATCCAAACGGCTGCAAGTGCAGCAGCACGGCGGCCAGGCTGCGAAACACCGAAGTCTTTGACGGTTGAACGCAAGCGCGCGCGCACTTGAGTCACCGGTGGTAGCGCTACCAGACCATCATTGTCGTCATCTGGTCGGCGGAGGACAGGACGTGTCATTGGCTTTTCGGTTTCCATAGATTTCCCCAGTAAAAATGCGACGTTGGCCGTGCGGAGCAGTCTGCTCCACCCCTGAATGCACTGCGTCAGCGTGCCGGACCTTGCACCATCAACTATTGAAAAGCGAGCAATTTCGTAGTGAAACCCGGAAAAATATCCCTGCGACACTGCGCCACAGTGATATTAGATATTTAGGTAATCTAAGTTACAGAACAAGTCTGATTTTCCACAATTTTTGAATCAAATTCGTCATCAAATCGGTCATGGTGATGATCTCGCGCATCAGGTGTTGGGGCCAACAGACCCACCATCAGCAACGCTAACGAGTCAGGCTGGGATCTGCCTGGCCATCAATCGATGTTA
>JAYWHS010000366.1:0-15872 GCA_043777635.1 Kofleriaceae bacterium
CGACCGGCATCACCGTGCGCGCCGACAAATTGTTGCTCAAGCGGGTGCTGGCCAACTTGGTCGAAAACGCCATTCATGCGGGGCAAGAAGCCAAACAACCTGGCGATGTCACCGTATCGTGGCAAAGCAGTCCTGACGGCGGCGCTGTGATCTGGGTCGATGATCAAGGCAAAGGTGTAGCCGCCAACCAACGCGAGCGCATCTTTGAACCGTATGTCACTAGCAAAGCTACTGGCACCGGCCTGGGCCTTGCGATCTCAAAGAAAATCGCCTTGGAACATGGCGGCGATTTGCAAGTTGCGCATGACGCTGCGCCCACCGGTGGCGCTCGATTTATCGTGACGTTGCCAGCTGCCTGAGTGCTGGTTTCGCGCTGCTAACGCGCTATGCTTGGCTCATGATCAATGCGCTGCGCCGGCACTGGTTCAGTATCGCGGGTGCCGTCGTCGGTGGCGCCGGTGGCTTTGCCTACTATATTTTTTGGGGCTGCGATTCGGGTTGAACCACCCGCAGTAGTCCGGTGTTCATGACCTTGATGGGCATGGTCCTTGGACTCACGGTGACCGGTGGTCGCCGATCGTCAGCAATGTAGTAGTGCAGCGATACACGTTGGCCGCACCGTAGCTATTCTGCGCAGAATTAATACGTAACCGAGAACGTGCGTCCGTCCGCGAGTTCGCAGTTCAAGGAAGTTACCAACCACGGCGAGACTGACGGAATAGCGCGCGAGTTGGCGAGAAGCCGAATTTTTTCTCCAACCACATCGTTTGGATCACAGTCTTCCGACCTACAAGCCATGCCACACATGTAAGGCGTGAATGTCTCGCGCGAAACTTCTTGTTGGTTGAACAGCAGTTGAAGTGTGATCGGTGGGAACGCAGCGGTACGCGGCGCAGTCGTGACGATTTGCTCGCGCTGGCCGCCTACTACGCGAATCCCATCGTTGGTGGTGATGTCACGAATTTCACTTCCAGGAGAGGCCTGAATATCTATCGCGTACGTGAACGCTGTTGGCTCACATGCCATCAGTACGCAGCTGCTCAAGGCGAACACGTAAATCATTATCGGAACACTCAGCATAAGTACAACTCAGAACGTCTGATCGGCAAACCTGAACATGCGCCACTTGGCCGGGCGCGAAAGTGGCTGAGTCACGATGACGCCGTCGTTGTTGAAACCGTTGTAGTGCACCAGGTGGACTCCGGTGCCGTCGGTGTAGCCCAAGGCGTAGACCGAAATGTGGTTGACGGTGGCAAGCTCGGCTTTGATGGTGGCAACCAGGGCCGCTTGGGTGCTGGGCGTGAAGTCGCTGGCGCGCAACCCAAGGGCGGCGTAGCTCAGCGAAAAGCCGGTGTGCCAGCCTTCTTCCCACGGCCTGCCGGTGAGTGGTAGTTCGCGGGTTGCCGTGAGCACATCGGCGCTACCGGCTACATTGACCGCGACATCAAATATTTTATTCTTGGCGAGGATCTGCAAATGGATGTGGTCGTTGTCGCCGTTGCAATTGCGCACGCCAGGATCGACGATGGCAACTAGAAAACCGTCGAGCCGGCCATAGCCGTTGCTGATGGTGTTGCCGTAGGTGTTCGAGCATGCCCGGCGCATTGGCGTGCCGTCATCGACCACAATGCGAGCGGCATCCATGGCTGCATCAATGATTCCACCATCATTGCTGGCCGGGCTTGGGTCACTGCATCCGGCCAACGCTGCGGTACCAGCGACGATGCCAGCGAGCATGGTTACCGTCAACGCAACCGAAGTTGCCGTAGCCACCAGCCGAGCCCAACCAGAAGTGCGCGCAACTGGTCGCACACGTACGTCAGCAAAATTCATTCGGCCAGCATACGGGCTTCGCTGCCAAACGGCAAAGCGTTATCCCCCCGGCTTGAGGGCGCAGATGCTAAGATCACACTCGGTGCAGTGCCTTTCCGACAATGACGCAACCGAATTTCTCGCAGGCGCACTGCCGGCCGCTGGGTTGCTCCGAGTCGAAAAACACTTGGCCAGTTGCAAAGACTGCCGGACATTGATCGCTGCGGTCGGCGCCAGTGGCGATGCCGGCGATGGCCGCGATAGTGATATCGCGACGGCACCGCGGCCGATTCGCGTGCCAGCAGCGCCGAGGTTGCCAATGGATGTGGGCAACGACCCGACGGTGGCAGCCACCGTGAGCCTGCCACGTAAAAATATCGGCGACCGGGTCGGGCGGTATTTGGTGTTGGGCACGTTGGGTATCGGTGGCATGGGCGTGGTGTTCACGGCGTATGATCCGCAACTCGATCGCAAAGTTGCGTTGAAGTTGTTGCGTGCGGCTGTCGGTGCTGGACCCGGAAATGGAGCGAACGAGCGAATGCTCGAAGCGGAACGTGACGCGCAGCAAGCCCGCACCCGGTTGCGCCGCGAAGCCCAAGCGATTGCACGGTTGTCGCATCCGCACGTCGTCGCTGTGTACGATGTCGGCACCACCGACGATGGCGATGTGTATATCGCTATGGAGTTCGTCGAAGGCCAAAATTTATCGGTGTGGCTGCGGGCCTGGGCTCGGCCATGGCGCGAAATCATCGATGTGTTTTTGCAAGCTGGACGCGGCCTGGCCGCCGCTCACGATGTTGGTTTGTTGCATCGTGATTTTAAGCCTGACAATGTGTTGGTGGGCGAACACGGCCGGGTCCGCGTCGGCGATTTTGGCTTGGCGCGCTCGGTGCTCACCCCCGACGATGCGCAGACTCACGTCAGCACGGTGAGCCCATTGAATGCATCACTGACCGCGACCGGCACGGTCTTGGGTACGCCTCGCTACATGCCGCCGGAGCAACTAACTGGTCAGCCCATCGACGGACGCTCCGACCAGTTTAGTTTTTGTGTCGCATTATATGAAGCGTTGTTTGGCCAGCATCCATTGCCTGGCAATACTGCGGTATCGATGCTGGAACAGCGAGCCCGCGCTGCGGTGCCGACCGAAGGGCTAGTGCCGCCAACGATTGTCCGTGCGATTCTGCGCGGCCTTGAGCCCGATCCAAGCAAACGCTTTGCGTCGATGCAGGTGCTGCTCGCCGAGATCACGCCGGATACACCGAGGCGGCGCTGGGCCCTGGTGGCCGCTACGCTTGCGGGGGTATTGGTGATTGGTGGTGTCGCATTAGCGACGGTGGCACGTAACCAGCGCTTGGACGCCAACGGCACCCAAGCCACGCTGACCCGGCGCATTGAAGCGATTGAAGTCGACCGCGCTCGCTTACTAAATGAGTTGCAAAAATCGGCGCAAAAACAGGACATCAGCGCTGCAGAAATTCGCGATTTGCAGACCCAGATTGCCAGAAAAGACGCTGAAATATCTGATTTAATTAAAGAAATTGGGACGCGCGCAGAGACGATTAGCAACGCCGGCAGCCCGCGTAGCGCAGCCCGCAGCGGCCCACCTACTATCCCCGGGTCAGGTAAAGGCGGCTCAACATTTGACCGGCCTCCTGAACGAGTCCCCGGATTTCCCGCTGGCACCGTCGGTCAAACCCCGCCACGCCCGCAAAATCCAACCACGGTTACCGCCACGCTGGCAGTCGCGGGCAATGAGTTGCGCGGTTGTTTTCGTGAATGGAGCGAGCGTTACCCCGGCCAGTCGGTCAAGTTGACGGTGCTTACCGCAATCTCCTCGGACGGGATCGCGCACTCGGCGAGCGCCTCAGGCACCGACGATTCGAGCCTGCCGATTTGTGTGACTGATGCTGTCAAACGGATTCACTTTCCGGTCACCACGACAGCCGTGGACCTAGTGATCTCAACAGCTTGGGCTAACGACGAGCTTGCGACGCGGGCCGTGATGACTCGGCGGCCAACCGCCACCGGCGCAATTGATCTCGACTGAAACAACGGTTGGTCGGAGGCAACGGCAATTTGGTGTCGACTAACGTGGCCAGTCATCAGGTTGCGGCGTCGCCGGTCTCGCCGGTTAGCGACTGTGACGAAAGATGCTGAAAAATCCCCCGCACTTGGTGTATGCCCAGCTTCTATGAAGCTTTTATCTACTCTCGCTTTTGTTGCCTCAGTGGTGGTGGCGGCAGCCGTGCCATTGCTCACCAGCGCAAGCGCCTCGGCGAATGGCCGCATTGTTGACATCGAAGTTCCTGAGTCGTCGTTGGTCGGCCGCGAAACCACGTTGTCGAACATCATCTTTCTCAACCGCTGCAAGGGCGGTTGTGTGATTCAAGGCGGTCAAATCAATGACTCGCGCACCAATTCGTCAACTATTCCAGGTGACTCTGGGCAATTCAGGTTGTCAGAGTTCAACGGCGATGACACGGAATGGGCGGCCGTTGTTCAGTGCGTAAAAGAAATGTATTCGCCATACAACGTGGTGATCACTGATGTGGATCCAGGCGCGGTTACCTTTCACCAAGAAGCCATGGTTGGCGGGTTGCCTGGCGAAGTAAACATGAGCAACGATGTTGGTGGGGTTTCCCCAGGTGTGGGCTGCAACGCAGCCAACGGTCTGATCAACTACACGTTTGCCAATGCGGTGCCGCGTAACCCAGGTCGAGCGCAGTACTTGTGCGGCGTCGTTGGTCAAGAAAGCGCCCACGGTTACGGGCTCGATCACGAGCTCGATTGCAGCACCCCCATGACGTATTTGAACTACTGCGGACAATCGTTCTTTCGCAACAAGAACTACAAGTGCGGTGAGTTCACCGCGCGGCCATGTCGCTGTGGTTCAACCCAAAATTCGCACGCAGCGCTCACGGGTACCTTCGGCGCAGGCACGCCAATTACCGGCAATCCCAAAGCTAAAATCTTGGTCCCTGCGGCCGGGGCTGTCGTGGCCGGTGAGTTCATTGTTGGCGTTGAAGCCTCGGACATGCGTGGCGTCGACCGTGTGCAACTTTTACTCAACGGCTACAAATGGGCCGAGTACACTGAAAAGCGCACGCCTGACAATCAAGTAGGCACCATCCCCCTCAAGGCCCCAGGCAACGTGCCAAACGGCGTGATCGATGTTCAAGTTAAAGTGTTTAACGATATTCAAATGAGCACCACGTCAACCACGGTTACGGTTACCAAAGGCGCACCGTGTGCAAATGCCGACTCCTGCGCTCTCGGGCAAAAATGCGAAGCTGGTAAGTGCTTTTGGGATGTGCCAACTGGCGAACTTGGCGATGCTTGTGAGTTTCCGCAATTTTGCACTGGCTCGCGCTGCGAAGATGCCGGCGCTGGCAAAACCTGCACCGTGGAATGTTTTCCAGGCGTATCCGGCACCTGTCCTGACAACTTTGAATGTCTCGCTGCGGGTAACTCTGGCTTGTGTTTCCCAGCTGCTGGCGATGGCGGCGGCGGCTGCTGTTCAGTTGGCGGCGGTAGCGACACCACGTTACTCGTGAATGGCGGCCTTGGCGCATTGCTGTTCGCCATGGTGCTTGGTCGTCGCAAACGCAAACAAGCGTAGCGTTACATTGCGGCTAACAGCGGTAGGTTGACACAATCCGCGCCGCTGCCTTCGTCCGCCAGGCATGACATCATCAAGCCACCGGGCACAGCAAATAAATGATCCCAGCGATCCGCGCGAGTAACGTGCGGTCGGTTGAATGCTGGCGACTTGTCGTCGGCAGAAGGGACGGGAACGTCCCTTGTACAATCGAGGCGAATCAGCGGCTTTGACGCATCGTCAAAGCGACGCTGGTGAGCTATTTCTTCTTGCTCAGCAAGTCGGCAAACGTGCCGAACTTGGCGCTTGGCGCAGCCTTGATGCTGGCTGCGACTTCTTCTGGCGAACCGTCTTTGGAGTTCGATAGCGATAGCGAAATACGGCGTTTTTCGCCGTCAATGCTGATCACCACAGCTTCGACCTGCTGGCCAATTTCTACTGCTTCTTTAGGGTGATTGATGCGTTTGCCAGCGCCGAGTTCGGAAATGTGAACTAAGCCTTCGACGCCAGGTGCAATCTCAACAAAGGCACCAAACGGCTGTAACCGCGTGACCTTGCCACTGACCCGTGCGCCGTCGGTGATGCCGGCAATGGCATCGCGCCATGGGTCGTTGGCCAGTGATTTGAGCGACAGGCTGATGCGTTCACCTTTTTCGCCTGGTTCGATTTTTTTGATCGCAACGTCGATTTCTTGGCCCAGGCTAAGCATGTCTTCTGGTTTTTCGACTCGCGAGAAACCGAATTCCGAAATGTGCAACATGCCTTCGATGCCACCAAGGTCAACGAATGCGCCAAACGGTTTAAAGCCGACAATTTTGCCACGCAATACCGCGCCAGGTTTGAGCAAGCCACGAGTCACCTCAGCACGCTTGGCGTTGTCTTCTTCAACCAGGACGCGCCGTGACAATACCAAGTTGCCACGTTGGCCCGGCTCGTATTTGGTGATGCGGAAAGTCAGGCGTTGGCCCACAAATACGCTTAAATCTTCGACGAAACGGCCGTCCATTTGCGAAGCTGGGCAAAAGCCGCGAACGCCAACAACATCGACCGTGACGCCACCTTTAATGACTTCGGTCACCAAGCCTTCGACCGGCAGGCCGAGTTCTTGGGCTTGCACCAGTTCAGCTTTGGCTTCCGGGCCACGGCTGAGTTTGACGCGTAGTTGCAGCACGCCGCCGGTATCGCTCACCACCCGAGCTTCGACTCGATCGCCGAGTTTGATCAGCAATTTGCCGTCGCTGTCGCTCACTTGGTTGCGATCAAGCACGCCTTCGGCTTTGCCGCCAACGTCGATAAAGATGGCCTCTTTGCCAATCGAAATCACCGGGCCGGTGATTTGGTCGCCAACGCGTGGGCGCTTTTGTTTCTTGCCGCCACTGCCTTCAAAGTCAGCGAACATCGCAGCAAAATCTTCATCGGGTGCTTGGGTAGGGTCGGCCATAAGGGCGCTGACACTAACAGAAAATACACCGGCGCATCGATCGGTTACTCACAATCCAGCGGCGGGCTAACGCTTAACGCCCCCCTATTTTCGGCTTGCTGGAGCCAGATTGCGCCTCACGCTGGGCGCGGGCTTTGCTCATAGCCCAGCAGCAAATCGGGCAAGCGCTGGGCTCATGGCTGCGGGCCGGGCAGTACTGGCGACCAAAATAGATGATTTGCAAGTGAAGTTTGTTCCACGCTGCACGGGGCCAGACTCGTTTGAGATCGCGTTCAACTTCGGTCACGTTGTTGGCGCGTGACAGTTGCCAGCGGCCGGCTAACCGATGGATGTGGGTGTCAACTGGAAATGCAGGTTCGCCAAAAGCCTGCGCCACGACTACGCTTGCGGTTTTGTGGCCGACGCCAGGTAGTTGTTCTAGTTGGGCAAGCTCACGCGGGATTTCGCCGCCATAGGTGGCAACCACCATCCGTCCCAAGGCCGCGAGGTTTTTGGCTTTGGTTGGCGCTAAGCCGCAACTGCGAATGATCGGCAAAATATCGCTGGAATCAAGTTGCGCCAAGGTCGCTGCTGTTGGGGCACGAGCAAATAGTGCCGGGGTAACAAGATTAACCCGATCATCAGTGCACTGTGCTGACAGCAGCACCGCACATAGCAGTTGAAAGGGCGAATCATGATGCAAGGGCACCGGTGCGTCGGGAATATACTGTTCTAATTGTGCATGAATGCGCGCGGCCCGCGCCGCCAGTTTGGCTGGCACTGCGGCCACCTTGTTGGCGCTACTGGTCATCGCCATCACTGGCCACCGGCCGTTTGCCGGGCATGCTTGGCATGGCGTTGCTTGGTGCCCTGCCAGGGCCTGCGGGTTGGGCTTGTTGCAGTTGTCGCACCAGCGTGAGCGCATCAACGCTGGTCGGTTCGGCGGTGGCACCCGCTTGGGCTTTGGCCAAGGCTTCGCTGAATTTTCCTTGGGTGTTGAGGAGCTTTGCTTCGACGACAAAAGCGCGGGCCCGTTGTGGCGCGAGTTGTTGCGCACGATGCAAATGAGTGATGGCTTGTTGTTGCTCGTCGGGATTACCGCTGGCAATTTGCAATTTGGCCAACTGATAATAGCCGTTTTCTTGTTGGTCAAACAGCACCGTGACGTGGCGATACAATGCTTTGGCCCGCGCGATATCACCGATGCGCGATTCGGCGCCGGCCCAAAAACGGTAGTAGTCGTAGACGGTATCGGTGCTGCGATCGACACCAAGCCAGAGCAGGGTAGCCAATGTTGGGCTCAGCAGCGCAACCACAGTGATGCGACCGTAGCGTCGGTGTTGCCACATTGCAGCGACAGTGACGAGCGGCGCGCCCGCTATTGCGGTGATCATGGCATGCGGCAGCCGTGTGAGCGCAGCTACGCCGATGGCGAGAGTGATGGCCGCAAGCGCGAACAGCAACGTTCGCGACATGGCGGTTGCCGCAACGGAGGTGCGTAGCGGCGCTGCAAGGCGTTGCCACTTGATTGCGGCCCATGTGAAAAATCGATCAGGCAGCAACAGCAGGTATAGCCCTAACATCAGCCAAGCGAACAAGCCGATTTCGAGGCCCGACCACAAAATGCTGGCGTGCAAAAGTACGCCGAGCGGTAGCGCCACCCACCAACCTCGCCGGTGCCAGACCGACGCAGCGAGGGCCAACTCAACCACCAAAACCAGTTTCGCTGCAACTCCAAACCCGCCGGTGTGTTCGATCAGCGAACGCAGCGAGCCGTGGATTTGCATGCTCAAGGTGCGGCCATCGAGCCAGCTAGTTTCGGTTTTCGAAATCGCAGCCCAAAAATACATGATGGCCAGCTCGAACAGTAACAGCCGCAAGGGCCAGCCGCCGATAATGGTCTGCTGGGCCGGCCCCGCGCTGGTGGTTTCGCGGGTCCGTGGGGCGTGGCGCACGTCGGGCCGACGCCAATCGACAAAACACAACAGCAGCAACATCATCGTCACCAAATAGTGGTGTTGGTACGAGTCGAGTTGGCTCGAAAAATACACCCATGCGTACAGCCCGGTGGCAAGTGGCACCAGGACCCGCGTCGCCGTACCGACGGCGGCAGCGGTAAGGCAAAGCGCGATCGTTAATTGGGCAATTTCGAACGCGGTGCGACCGGGCGCCAGTCGGCTTAGCCATGCGAACTGGCCAACGTTAAAGCCGCCGGCGCCATATCGAGGAGCGTGACTAATTTGCAGCAGCGCATCGACCGCAAGCATCATGAAAATAGTGAAGCGAAACGCAACGAGCTTGGGCCAACCGATGGCAAAGCCAAACCAGAAAAACGGTTGAGCAGCACTACGTGGGGTATTAGAAGCCTGATTGTTGTTGCGCTCGGGAGGGTTGGGGCTGGCGGTTGTTGCGAGTACCGCCGGGGTGGGTGGCCCAGCCTTGCTTTCGGTCGTGGCGGCGCGTGGCGGCGCGACGTTATTGGGTTTTGCCGTACTGCGGTGACGAGATTTTTTGGCCATGACTAATGTCCCGCCAACAATGCAACGCTGCACATATCGTAGCCGCCCCAATGCCGTGGTGGTTGCGCCAGGTAACTGCAATCCATGCTCACGGTGACTTCTTTGCCTGGGTTGCGTCGACAGATTTCGGCACCCATAGCTTCGATCACTTCAAACCGCCCGCGCTGTGCGATCTTGATCCAGGCGTCATGAAAAAGTCGATTGATCGGTTGCACTGCGTCGGCAATTTTGATGGTCGGCGCACACTGCACCATGCGCATCGGCGAAAACATCCGCCATGCGAAACGCTCGTCGTGCGGGTCGCGATGATTGATGTAGTAGTGCAACGGCAGCAGCAGCTGCGATACCAAAAATACCGCGATGAATCGACCACGCCACGTGGCCAACAACGCAGTGACGTGACGGAGCGGGGCAGGCAGGTTCATGCGCGGTTAGGCTACATCAGGGACCCTTTCGATACCATCGCCAGGTCGGAGACCTTGCTGGTACGGGCGCAGGTTTGCGCAGTGGTTCGACGACGTGCCGAGCGCGAAGCAGCTTGTCCCGTGCGTCCACGCTCTGCTACATTAGTGAGAGCTGCGATGCTGCTGGCCTCGGATGTTCCGGTCGCGGCGGTTGATAGCCGAGTTCGGCATCGACGAGCGCACCGAGCGGCAGTTCGGCGCGCAGCACCACCGCGCCAGCTTCGAGCGATGCCACGGCAACCCCGTCAACGTACAACACTGCATTGCCAACCACTGCTGGGACTTTGCCGCCGGGTGATAAAATGCCGGCAAGATTGAGCGGATCGGTAGCGGCCACCCTCGTCGCTAACGCCACATTGGGTGCCAGCCGAGCAGCGCGCAATTCGTCGAGAGCGTCGGGTAATGCGAACTGTTCGCCGACAAAGCCATACACAAACCGACCACCACGGATTTCGCCACGGGCTTCGAGCCGCCGCAGCGCCATCAACAGCTCGCGCCATGGCGGCAAATTGGCTTCACGCGTGAGCAAGTCACGAAATACCACGCCATAACGGTTGAGTAATTGTCGGGCTGAGGCTTCGGTATTGAGATGTGTTGCGCTGGCGGGTTCGAGCAAAGCCCAACGACCGGCCGCCGTGGGCAGCGAGCGCATCGCTGACGATGGTCGTTCACGATCGCGATGTCGAGCTTTGTTCACTGCCGTGCGCCAACGTGGGGTTTCAGCTACCGGGCGCGCATTATCGAAATGACTTCGCACATTGCCACGCTTGCGGTCGACTAATACTCGCATGCTGGCAAAGCCATCAGCCGTGGCGATGCCGGCCGCAACCAGTTCCCATAAGCCTTCTTCGACGTCCTCAGGGCTTAGTTGTGCGGCCGTAACCACGTCGGGTAAAAAACTTGCACCACGGCTGCGCAGTACTTCGCGCACTAGATTGGCGTCGGGCGATAACGCTGCATCGGAATCTTCGTCGCGCTCGGCGGCTGGAGAGGTCGCGCGCAGCCAATCGGCGTCGCTACGCAACAGAAATGCCAGCGGTGCGGACCGGGTTGGCGCAAAACGTTGGGTCCGGGGCTCGGTCGTTGGGCCCCGCTCCGAGCGTGCGCTCGTTCGCTCCAATTCCGGGCCTGCGCACACCGGGACCTCTTCGTCGACGGTGCGCAACCGCGGCGAAAGTCGGCACCACATCACATGACCGGCCAAACACAATGCATCAAGCCACTGTTGATCATAGCCATGCAGGCGTGCTGGTAAAATCTCACGCTCCCAACTGGCGGCGGCGCACTCAAAACCCTGGAGCTGTTGCAGCACCTTGACCAAGCCATCGTTGCCGACGAGCTGCGTGTTTTTACTCACGCGTTGCCAGCGTAATAAAAACCGCATCAACACCGCTGCCGACACCGGCTCGATTTCGCTGCGCAGTTTGGCCAACGTCAACCGATGAATGCGCGCTAAAATGCGGCGATTGCACCATTCGACGGCACCAGATTGTTCGGCCGCATCGATGGCCGCTGCCGCTTGTTGCACCGGCATGCCTTGGCGGGGATGCGCTGGGGCGGCACGGGTAAAACTGCCACGCATGATCGCACCATCGGCTTCGAGCGCCAGTAACGCGGTCCGCACATCGTCGATCGCCAGCCCAAGTTTTTGTGCCAACGCTGCGGCCGTCGTTGGGCCACCATGATCGAGTTGCGCGCCGATTATTTTGATCAGCACGGCTTCGCGTTCAAGCGGCGCGGCCGGCGTGGCGGCGACGTACCCTGCGGTCGGTGCTGTCGGTGCCATGGCTGGCCATGCAACCTGTGGGAAAACCAAGGCCAGCGCTGGTACCCTTTGCATCGCGATCCAGACACTCGCGCCATCGGCCACGACAACTGTTGCCGCGCGGCCAGTCGCCACCAAGTTGGCCAACAACAGCTCGGCGTTGTGGTGCCACGCCACCGCTTGGTTCGTCGCAACCAACCACAAATCCATCAAGGCATCATACATTTCATCAGCGTCGCGTACCGTTGGTGCGGCCTCGGCGCACGCGGTTGCGATGGCCTTGTCGTCGAGGGCGCCATATTGCTCAACTTGCGCCGCTGGCAAGCCTCGACGCAACTGCACGGCACGGGTTCGGCGATCTTCGAGCCCGGCGTTATCGAGAAAGGCATACGGATTGGCATTGATGAGTTCATGCGACAGCGGGCTTGGTTCGACGGTGTCGCGAGCCAGTACATTAATTTCGCCGCGTTCGATTTTGCCCATCAGTTCGGTCAAGCCAGCGGCGTCCATGGCTTCGACCAAACAGTCTCGCACGGTTTCAAACACCAAGGGATGATCTGGGATTTCGCGATCGCCTGGGATATTTTCCTGACAAGCCTGCGCTTGCGGAAACACCACGCTGAGTAAATCGGCGGAGCGCATTTTGACCAAGTGCGGTGGCACTTTTTCGCCGCCACGGCGACGCAACACCGCAAGTGACCGGGTGGCATTCCAACGCCAGCGAATTTCAAACATTGGCTGATCAAGCAACGCTTGCACCAATACCGTTTCAGCCTGGCTCGATGGCAAAAACTGAAACACACTGTCGAGTGCGAAACTGTGCGGTTGCCCCAATGAAATGACAATGCCGTCGTCGGTCGCAGCGGCCTGCAACTCAAAGTCAAAGCTACGGCAAAATCGTTTGCGCAACGCTAAGCCCCAGGCTCGATTGATCCGGCCGCCGAGCGGCGCGTGAATCACCAGCTGCATGCCGCCGCCTTCGTCGAAAAAACGTTCAGCAATGAGTAAGTCGTGGCGGGGCAGGCCGCCCAAGGCGATGCGGCTGGCACATAAGTACGCCGTCATTTGCGTCGCCGCTTGGGCCGATAAGCCACATGGTTCCGCGACGAGCAGTGCAATTTCGTCGGGGCTATGGCCTTGATGTACCAGCGCGTCGATCCACCCACGCAAGTCACTAACTTCTTGCGAAAGTTCTTTGGTGCGGGCCGGCGCTTCGCCAAACCAGAATGGAATCGTCGGTGGTTGGCCGTGGGCATCTTCGACGATGACTTTGCCAGCTTCAACTCGGCGGATGCGCCACGCGGTATTGCCCAGTTGAAAAATATCGCCGGCCGAGCTGTCGATAGCGAAATCTTCATCCACTTCACCGACGCGCAAGCCTTCGGGAAATTGTACGACCGCGTAGCTATTGTTGTCGGGTATTGCGCCGCCCGACAAGATCGCTGCAAGCCGCGCGCCTCGGCGAGGTCGCAGCGTGCCGGTGGTGTGGTCGCGATGCAAATGGGCACCGTTGCGACCGCGTCGATCGGATACGCCCTCGCTGAGCATATGCAGCACTTGTTCAAATTGGCCGTCGGGCAGCGCAGCGTAATTGCTTGCGCCGGTGATCAACGCATGCAACTCACGTTCGTTTACCCCGCTGCCAGTCAAGGTGAGCGTCGGCGGTGCTGCGGTGCTTTCTGCAGTGCTTGTGGCGGTGTTTTCCGGCGTTGGCACGAGGCGATCGGCGTCGGTATTGGGCGCCGCTTGCTCACTGGTGTGCGCACTGCCAGCCTCACTTTCCGCCGCGCAGATGGCCACAATTTGTTGCGCCAGAATATCGAGTGGTGCTTCGCGGATGACAATTTCGTCGAGAGTGCCGCGGCCAACGCCTCGGATCAACGCGGCACATTCAACCAACTGATCCCGCGTTACCGCGAACAGCCGGCCTTTGGGCGTGCCACGCAGTTGGTGGCCAGAGCGGCCGACCCGCTGCAACAAGGTTGCGATCGAACGCGGCGATCCAAGCTGCACCACTAGATCAACCGCACCAACATCGATACCCAGTTCTAGCGATGCCGTTGCGACAGCGCATTTAACCTGGCCGAATTTTAGCTTTTCTTCGGCTGCCAACCGCATCGTGCGCGACATCGAACCATGGTGTGCAACGACATGATCTTCGCCGAGGCGTTGTTCAAGTGCGGCGGCAACGCGTTCAACTAAGCGTCGGGTGTTGACGAACACAATGGTAGATTGATGCTCAGTAACTAACGCCGCGATGCGATCGTACACTCGCCCGAATTGTTCGTGGGATGCCACTGCACCTAATTCGTCGTCGGTAATTTCGATTGCCAGATCGATGTGTCGGCGATGGCCCGAGTCGACCAGATGTGGCATCGGTCGACGCATACCGACCAACAGCCGGCCAATGCGTTCGATTGGGCGTTGCGTTGCCGATAACCCGACCCGCACCGGTTTGCGATGGCCATGTTGCTCAACTAAGCGATCTAAGCGTTCCAACGAAATCGCCAAATGGGCACCGCGTTTGTCGTGGGCGACGGCGTGGATTTCGTCGACAATGACTGTGCGAACTTCGGATAATGCAGCCCGGCCACGCACCGTAGTGAGCATGATGTACAGCGATTCGGGCGTGGTGACCAAAATGTCGGGTGGATGCTTGGCCATCTTTTCCCGCTCGGCCATCGGCGTGTCACCGGTGCGGACCCCAACTCGAATGTCCGGAAATCGGACGTCCATGCTTGGCGCTAGCTCGCGTAGCTCTGCTAGCGGGCCTTCGAGATTGCGCTGGACGTCATTGGACAACGCTTTGAGCGGCGACAAATACAAGATCGATGTGCGATTAGGCGGCGCATCGGGCGACGCAACGCCGAACAAGTGGCGCTGTTGGGCCGCGAGCCCGCGTTTGAGCAACTCATCGAGACACGCCAAAAACGCAGCCAAGGTTTTACCCGAACCGGTGGGTGCCGCGATCAAGACATCTTCACCGTTGGCAATGTGCGGCCAGCCGTCGATTTGTGGCGCGGTGGGCGCGCCGAACTTGGCGCGAAACCACGTAGCGATCAGCGGATGAAATGGGTCGAGTGCATCCGCCACGGCTCGCAAAGATTACCCAATAAATCGCCACGGGAACAGATGTTCAGCATGTAAAAGTAGCGGTATTTTCCTGCAGCGCGTACGCGGCCAATGTCAGCCCGGTGCCAATGACGCGCCGGTCTTTGGTGTAGTGATAGATGATTTGCTCGTCGGAAAAACGCCATTCCGTGCCGGTAGAGCAAGCTGCGCGCACCGCTAGCCAATCTCGCCAGGTGGCGCTGCGCCCGCTGGCCATGGTTTTATCAAATAGCGGCTGACAGCCTCGTTGGCAGTCGCTCGCCGCGCATCTGGCCCAGCCATCGGCCAACGCTGACACAGGCGTTTCGAATGCAATCACAGCGCGCAATGAAAACCATGGGCCGTAGGTTGGATGAATGACCAAATGCGTGGCTGAAAGCGCGCCGAGCCGCGCTGCTGCGGCCAACCGTTGCATCGGCACGTACGCTTGGTCGTACATGCGATGAGCGAAGCGCACCGCGCGCGTCTCGATCACGGCTGCGAGTGCAGTCTCCACAAACGTATCAAAAGGATGTTGCTCGGCGCGCAAGCTGGCATCTGCGCGATACGCAGCGACAAAGCGTGACCACAAATCACGGTTGTTACCGATGAGCAACGCACTCGGCATGCTGGCCAGCGGCGCAGCGAGCGCCGGTGCGATTGCGATTACCGCTTCTGTAGGCAGTGCCGCTGTCAGCGAAAAACCGGCGCTGTGTAGCGCGTTGTGCAAACCCATAGCGTAAGCCTAGCGCGTTGCCGCGTGCGCACTCTAGTCGCGTTGCCAACTACCGGCTGGTCGCGTTACTCGACATCACGACGAGGGTAAGCTAGTACCAGATATGGCAGTCCTGCACTACGAAGTGGTGGCGCGCGCTGGCGTGACGCCGACCCATTGGTTGGCCTGTACCCACGGTATTTTTGGTAGCGGCAGCAACTGGCGTAGCGTCGCGCGCAAATTCCTCGACGCTGCACCAACCTGGGGCGCAGTGCTTATTGATTTGCGTGGCCACGGTAAATCGCCGAGCGGTAGTGAGCCGCACACCTTGGCCGCGTGTGCATTAGATCTGGTTGAAACCCTGCAGCAGCTGCGCGAGCAGGGGATGAAAATTGAAGCGTTAAGCGCGCATAGCTTCGGTGGCAAAGTGGCGCTTGCGCTCAGTGGAATTGCGAGCGATCAGCTCCCACCGTTGCATCGGTTCAT
>JAYWHS010000367.1:0-4376 GCA_043777635.1 Kofleriaceae bacterium
GGCAACGCACCCGCTGGCTTGGCTAGGTCATGCAGCCCAAAGGGTGCTTCAAGTAGCAAGTCGTAGACATGATCGATCTGAGAGCCATCTTGGCCTGCGTGTTTTGCCATACCTAAGCCTTCGAACTAGTTGTCAGCAGCGGGCGTACTTGGCGCTTCGCTCGCCGGTGTTACCGGTTTTAGGTGACCAACCGCGACCATCGTTTGGCCATTACCATCGAGGCCATTCCACACCGCGTACCAAGCCACACCGACGGGCATCGCCACCCGACCAACGTCCGCACCTGCGGCCAACGCAGCCCCAGGCTGTCCCACCACAGTGGTTCGAACGCCTTGGGCATCTTCGCTCACGATCGACAAAACACCGGCCCCGAGTGCAACCGGACTGCGAACCACAAGTTCTGCGCCTTCAACCACCAGCGTAAGTTCGCCACGAAACAAGAAATCGGTGAGCCCTGCTTGGTAACTTACGACCGTCGGCAACAGCGCGTTGATCTGCTCCAACTGGCAATCATCGTCGGTGAAAAACGACAAGACACCTTGGCTAACCCGATAGCGCGCCAAGCAAACGCCAGCAGCGCTGCGCAGCACGGTGCCGTCAACACCACTCGCCGCCATAAGATTGAGCCGCGCCGGCAAGCTTGGTTTGGGTCGGAACAACACCGACGATGGTACCGCGCTGTCGGTCTTGCTTGCCCTGGGCAAGGTACCCGACGAAAAATAGCTACGTGCCGTCACATCTGCGAGACCCGTACCGTCAGCGTTGGAAAAAAATCCACGCACCGAGGTGCGCGAGGTCACGCGATTTGGAGTTGGTACACCCAAGCGCCCAAACGCTAATGCCGCGATGTGCTCGAAGCGCGAGCCATAGTCATTAGGATCTGCACCGAGATAGTCCGTCGTACCGTCGCTGCGCACATGCGCGGGCGTACCCATATCACCGAGCACATGTAACGTGGCACCGAGCGCAGTTAACGCGGCAGCCATATGCCGAGCGCGTTGGCCCGGCGAGGTCGCAGTGATGGCTTTGCTGTACTGCTGATAAAACGCATCCACATTGAATGGGTTGCGTTGGTCCGTGATCCAATCCGGCGCCGCGACACCTTCGAGCGGCAGTTTGGCACGGCCCATTTGGCGCTGTACCACGGCTTGCACATCGCCGATGAAATCACGCGATGGTCGACGGTAGCCAGCCGATTTACCGGCCGCTGCCAGGAATGGATCGAAGAAATGATTCACTGCGAACTCGGCCGGTGCGTCGGCCACCGCAGCGCCAGCGGCAATCCAACTCAAAGCGGTTTGCCGCCCACGCAAATCAGGCGTAGTACCGTGGCTGGGTGACAATCGAGCGAGCGCCGCGAGCAAGGCCGGCGCATCGGCGGGTGGCACGGTCAGTAACTCGAACAAGCCGTCTTTGAAGCCTAACGCGATCATCCGCGCGTGCAACACCGAGCCTAGCGCAGCTTGCTCGGCTAAACCGACGTGGGTAGTCTGCGCTTCCCAAGCGCTGGCGGGTTGAACCGCAACCATACTCAGGCTTGTTGCCATCGCCACCAACAAACCATTGCGCAGGTACTTCATGGTGAAACTCCGGTAGTCGGCACTAAGCGCTGCAATTTGCTGTGAATCACTTTGGCCATTGCAGCGGCTTGCTCGGCGCTCGAACAAATGCTCGTGCCGCAGGTAACAATAGCGACCAAGCCACGCTGCACATCGACGAATCCAACGCCGCGAATTTCGCCGGCACTGGTAACAAACGAACGGTTTGCGACGTCATCTTTTTCAGTCACGCTCGGCATTTGGCTCATGAGTTCTTCGTAGCGTTCAACGGCTTTACCGCCAGGCAGCCGCCAGACTCGCAAGGCGACATCCCAGGTTTCTTCGCGTCCGATGGCTTTAAAATGTTGCGATGAATAGGTCGCGGTATCGGGCTCGTCCTGAAGCGGGCCAGTTTCAAAGGCACCGTCGTATTTGGTGATGTCGCGAATATCTTGTTCAGCTAATAACTGCGCCGAGACAATCAACGTGCCAGCGCTTGGCCGTGGCGATGCGTTGGGTTTGCTCAATTGCGCAATTTCTTCGACAGCATCGGCCAACTCCCATTGGGTTAAGCCAGCGATCGCGGCGCCACCACCAACGTAGCGGATGTGCCGAACATGCGAAAAATCGTCGCGCCAGCGCTCGAGTGCAACTTGGTTGTTTTGCTGTGCAAAATCCATTCGCAAACCCAAATCGTGGAACCGACGATCACTGCGGTAGGCAACAAACCCCCGCTTGTAAACCAGAATATTGAACTCAACTAGGCGCGCGCCATTGATGGGGACAACCGCCGGCACCGAGTAGTGGCCGCGGCTGTCGGTCGACCCAACGAATTCGCGGCTGCCCGCCGGAATCACAAAACCGGTGCCGGCCTCGTACGACCACGTCGCATACACCAGAGCGCCGGTAACCGGACTCCGGGTTGTCGCATCGACCACTTCGCCGGAAAAAGGGCCCGCCAGCTGCCCGGCTTCGGCCGAATCAGACCGATGGCGAAATGGCGCCACCCGGGCTGGGTTAGTGGCACACGCGGTAACGCCCACGGCCGCAATGGCCAAAAACAGCACACATGACGCCTTTATTGAATGGCTAGGACTCACGGCGTTGGCTTGACCTTACTGACAAATGGTTTGATACTTCGTAACGATACTGGACGGCGTTGTTAGCAAGACCCGGCCACCGTTGCAATGGCGGGTACCCCGCCGATTTAGGGAACCATCAATGCGCTGTCAGATGTGTGGTCACGATAGTCCGCCTGCTGCTTTCTGCTTACACTGTGGGAGCGGCATGGCCGTAGCCAACGCTGGAAATGTTGGGACTGCCCCAGCGCCCCAAGGGTTGCCTGCGTCGGCCGTGGCGGCCAATGTAATTTGTGCGGTTTGCCGCGCCGATAACCCGCCGGGCATGAAATTTTGCAGGCATTGTGGCAGTACGGTCGCCGGCCCTCCGGTGGCCGTGGCGCCCGAACCACCGACGCTGATGCCGAATCAACCGATGCACAGTGCGGCGCCGGTGTGGGGTGCCGCGCCGGTCGCTACGCTGCCGTTGCCGTCGCCGATATCGGTGCCAATGCCTGCGCCGTCTGCACCAATGTCCGGCCAGGCCCCGATCGCTCACAGGGTGCAACCGTGTCCGCGTTGCCAGGCACCGGTCCAGCCCGGTGTGATCTACTGCCAGGGTTGCGGCTTACATATCCAAGCGATGGCACCAACCGCGCCGGGTGCCGGCCCTGCTCGTAGTCCCGCGGCCGATGCGTTAGCATCGACGACGGCAGCCACCGGCCCCGACGCAGTGCGCGCTGGCTTCATTAGGCCGCCTACGTCAGAACAAAATCCAATCTGGGGATCAGCGATTTTGGTGAACCGCGATGGTAGCGACGGTGAGCGGTTCTCACTGCAAGGTGAAACCATGACCGTGGGTCGAATCGGCGCCGATTTGTCCTTTGACCAAGATCGTTTTTTAGGCCGGCCACACGCCAAAATTGAACGTGTCGTCGGCGGTGCGCGAATTGTCCCTATTGACACAGTTAATGGCGTGTATCGGAAGTGCGATGCGCCGGTTGAAGTTATCGACGGCGGCACGTTCTTAGTTGGCCGCGAGGTCATACGCTTTGAGCGGGTCGATGCCGATGAGCGCGCCGCCGATCCGTTGGTGCAACACGGTGTCGCGATGTTTGGCTCGCCACCGCGTGAACCGTGGGGCCGCTTATTACAACTGCTGCCATCGAGCGGCGTGCGCGATGTGCGCTACGTGGTGGCACCAGAAATCGTGCTGGGTCGAGAAGACGGCGATTGGCAGTTTCGCGACGACGCATTTATGTCGCGCCGACATGCCACGATAACGTGGGATGGCCGCCGCGCCATGCTTACCGACCTCAACAGCAGCAACGGCACGTTCATCCGCCTTGCCACATCAATGCCGCTACGCACCGGCGACCAACTGCGCATGGGCGATCAACTACTGCGCTTTGAATTTGGGCGGTGAAATCACTCTCGCCAGAGTTCGACGTGGTCATCGCTGGTGCCAGCGATATCGGGCGTGTGCGCGAAAACAACGAAGACCGAGTTATCGTCGGTAGCCTCGATACCGGACGAGCGTTGTCGGCCAATGAATTGCATGACAGTTGGCGGGCCACAATGAATCGCGGCCCTTTTGCCGTGGTTTGTGATGGCATGGGCGGTGCTCACGGCGGTGAAGTGGCGTCGGACCTGGCCGCGCACGTCGTCTGGCGAGAGATTGCAGCCACGCCGAAAACCTCAGACGTCGAAGTGTTTGCCCGCTTGCTTCGACGTGCACTACGCATTGCCAGCGCCGAGGTCCATGCCACGGCGATGCGCG
>JAYWHS010000368.1:0-4371 GCA_043777635.1 Kofleriaceae bacterium
GCGGCGGCCGACTCACCGACTGGTGCAGCGATTTCGCAGTCGATCAGCCGCCTCGATGTCGCGACGTGGATTCGGCCATTGCTGGACAAAACTGCTCGGGCTGCACGCCGTGTGCTTAAAGATGCCGAACTCACCGCCGATCAACTTGATGGTGTGATTTTGGTGGGTGGCTCGACGCGTTCGCCGATGGTTCGCGAGTTTGTGCGTGATGTTTTTGGCCGCGAACCGCTGTGCGATATTGATCCTGACCAAGTGGTTGCCTTGGGCGCTGCCGTGCAAGCCGAAGTGCTCGGCGGTGGCATGCAACAAGTGGTGCTACTCGACGTAGTGCCGCTATCGCTCGGGGTCGAGATGATGGGTGGCGTGGTCGAAAAACTGATTCACCGCAACACCACGATTCCGTGCGGTGCCAACCAAACCTTCACCACCTACGCTGACAACCAAACTGGTTTTGATATTCACATCGTGCAAGG
The DNA here is from genome assembly GCA_043777635.1 of Kofleriaceae bacterium. Classification (GTDB taxonomy): domain Bacteria; phylum Myxococcota_A; class Polyangia; order Haliangiales; family Haliangiaceae; genus JABFXX01. Next base: position 474 of record JAYWHS010000368.1, read on the forward strand.
TGAGCGTGAAACCGCTGCGGCCTGCCGGTCGCTGGCGCGCTTTGCACTGCGTGGCATTCCGCCGATGGTGGCAGGGATGGGCCGGGTCGAAATCACGTTCATGATCGATGCCGATGGCTTGCTCAATGTCGCCGCCAAAGAACTGAATACCGGTATCGAAGCGAGCGTGGCGGTTAAGCCGAGCTACGGTTTGTCCGATGAGCAAGTAGAGCAGATGCTAGTAGATTCGTTTGAGTACGCCGAACAGGATTTGCTGGAGCGCAACGTTGTTGTCGAACGCGTTGAAGCAGAGCGAATCTTAGCTGCAACCAAACGTGCCATCGAACTCGACGATGGCTTGCTCACCGAAGATGTGCACGCCGCAGCCATTGTGGCCATGGCGGACCTGGAAAAAGTTTGTAACGGTCAGGATTACCTGGCGATTCGCAACGGTGTTGCAGCGCTGGATCTTGCGACCAAACCGTTTGCGCAAGCCCGCATGAATCGTGCGCTCGATGCCAGCATGCGTGGCAGACGTCTCGACGAAGTCGAACAGAATGTGAATTCGTAATGGCAAAACTAACGTTTGTAAATGCGCTGGGCAAAGGCACTGGGCCGATTACCGTCGAGGTTGCACCAGGCACCACCATTCTTGATGCTGCGGAGCATTGCGGTGCGCGCGTAGGTCATGCCTGCGGTGGCAATTTGGCGTGCTCGACATGTCACGTCTATGTGCAAGTCGGGCTGTCGTCGCTGCCTGAGGTCGCCGATAAAGAAAACGACATCATGGATAAAGCCTTTGATGTTCGCTTTGAATCGCGATTAGCGTGTCAAGCCAAAATCGGTGCGGCCGACGTCGTGGTCGAAATCGCCGAAGAAAGCCTGCGCGCTTGGCTGGACGAAAATCCTGATGAGCGGGCCAAGGCCCACGCGCCCAAAACCTAGTGGCGGTCTTTGAGTACACCGCGCCGGTGCGCTTCGCCGATGTTGATCATGCCGGCATCGTTTATTATCCGCGCTATTTTCACATGTTTCATGTCGCGTTCGAAGAACTCTGGCGCGAACGGCTAGGCGCGCGGGCTTATGTGGAGTTGCTTGATCGCGATCGCATAGGCTTCCCGGCGGTACGGGCCGAGTGCGATTACCGTGCGCCGTTGCGTTTTGGTGATACTGCGGTGGTTGCGGTATCCGTGGCCAAACTCGGCGGAAAGTCAATTCAGTTCCGATACCAAGTCTTTCGCGAACGCGAGACCGTTGATGCGCCGCGTGTCTTGTGCGCGCTGGGGCTGGTGGTGTGCGCGGTGGTTGACCTAACGGCCTTTGTCGCGGTGGCAACGCCTGACAAGGTTGTGCGCCTGTTGTCTGATTTGGTCGAATCGTCCGCGACAACCTGATCCACAGAATCGGCGCTTTGCACTTTACGCGCAGATGCGGATCGTTATAGTGCCCGCATGTTGCCCCGTGACAGCCGCACCATGGCTCGCTTGCAAGAACTTGTTACTGCGCTGATCGAACGGCGAGTCGCGAGCTCATTGGTTGATGTTGAAGCCGCGCTGGTGCGCTGGCGCGAAGGCTCGCTGTCGGCCTTGGGCGCCCATGGTGCGGTATTGCGCCACGCTGCGAGGTGTGAACATGCAATTGAGCAGGTTACCGCTGCTGCCACCGATCGACCCGAAGGCGTACTGCGCGACGCTGTTGATGTTGGCTTGATGCCCGAGCCGGAATTTGTGGCGTTAACCGGGGTGGCCGTCGACGCTGTCGAGCCAACCCATGCCCTCGACGAAGACGCCGCGCCGCCGGTACCGAACAAACGCAAAACGGTCGAAGCGTTGATGGAGCAGGGCCCGGTATTAATCCATGTTGACCCGCGTCGGCCTGGGGTTGCGGTGCCAGCTCGCTTTGCTATCGATCCAGGGCTGCGCCTGCGTTTTGGCTACGGCTTATCGCCGGCGATTGCCAACTTAGTCATCGACGATGATCACGTCGCTGGCACCCTATCGTTTGGTGGCGTGCCTTTTCATTGCGTGCTGCCTTGGGCCGCCGTGTACGCGGTTCAAATCGATGGCGATTCCAAAGGCTCGGTGTGGCCTGATGATGTGCCTGATGTGGTCTTGGCCCACGCCGCCGAGGCCTTGGATGGCGAACAAGCCGAGCATGATGACATCGACGATGAACGCGACTGGAGCGGCGACCAAGACGGCAATCGTATTGACGCTATCAATGCTAAACCTGGCAAAACGCCAAGCGTCGCGCCAGAGCCTGTGAAGAAAAAAGGCGGCCATCTCAAACTGGTCGAGTAAGTCAAGTGCACTTGACGACGCTGTAGCCGTGCCTTCACCGTGAGGCCCTCAGCTTTGCGCGGGAAAGTGCAACCGCACACCGCATGCAGCGGGCACACCGGGACATGGTGGCGCTAGCTTTTCGATTTCAATTTCGAGGTCAGCCATCGGGTAGAGTTGTTGAATTTTGTTGGCCATCGCGCCGGCCAACGCTTCAAGCAATTTGAACGTTAGTTGGGTGCCAACGGCAACTACCGCTTCGCTGACCTGCCAATAATCGATGGTATCGACCAATTTGTCGGATGCTGCCGCATTGCTCAGGGCCGCGTGCAACACCACCGAAACCCGGAAACGTCGGGTGCCTCGGCGTTCGGCCGCGGTGTAGCCATGGTTGCCTTCAAATTCGAGGCCACGGACAAAGACACAATCGCGCCCGGTTGTTGGTCGGTTCATTCCTCGGCCTCACCATACTTTTTGAGCAGCTTTTTCTTGATCATCTGACGCTTGAGCGGACCGACAAAATCGACCAAAAGTTTACCGGTGAGATGGTCGTTTTCATGCAGTAAACAACGCGCCAGCAGGCCTTCGCCTTCCAACTCGAATATCTCGCCGTCCATACCCATAGCGCGGATCTTGGCGCGTAGCGGCCGCTCTACTTTGATGTAAATGTCAGGAAATGACAAACAGCCTTCTTCGGAGTCCTGGGTTTCATCGCTGGTCCAGATCACTTCGGGGTTGATGAAGGCGACCGGCAAATCGGTTTCGAGGCGGCCGGCGAGTTTGGGCTCGACCAGAAACATTTGCGAAACATCGCCAATTTGCAACGCAGCAATACCGAGGCCGTTTTCGTCATACATCGTGTCGCAAAGATCTTGATAGAGTTGCCGAACTTCGTCGGTAATCTCAGTAATCTTGCGCGATGGCTGGCGCAAACGGTTGTCAGGCCAAATAACGACCGGGCGAACGCTCATGAGCGCAAGGTAGGGGCAGCCGCGCCGATAGTCAACACTGGGCAGCGCGCCGGTTGACAATCGTGAGCCTCACGGCCATACCTCGCTCTATCTTGCAGGTCACGCGTTACTCTCAAGCCCGGTTGCCCACCGCCCAAGGTGAGTTTACCGTTATGGTCTACCGAACTGGCGCTGCCACGGGCCCTGGTGGCAGTGCGGTTGGCGTCGGCCCCGAAGAGCATGTGGCACTGGTGATGGGCGATGTCGGTAACGGGGCGGCCGGCGAAGTGCTTACCCGGGTGCATTCGTCGTGCTTCACTGGCGAAGTGCTTGGGTCGCAACGTTGTGATTGCCGGGCGCAGCTTGATGCCGCTATGGCGGAAATTGCTGCGTTAGGCCGTGGTGTGATTATTTATTTAGTGCAAGAAGGTCGTGGCATCGGCTTGGGCAACAAGCTTAAAGCCTATGCGTTGCAAGATCTCGGCGCAGATACGGTCGACGCCAATCTTCAGCTTGGGTTCGACGCCGATTTGCGAAGTTACGAAGTTGCCGCCGCGATGTTGCGTGACCTGAATGTCGGCAACGTGCGCTTACTTACCAATAACCCGGACAAAGTTTCAGGCTTGCAAAACGCAGGTGTAAACGTGGCCGGTGCCAAGTCGATTTGGGTCGGTGCAACCGAGCACAGCG
>JAYWHS010000369.1:0-15681 GCA_043777635.1 Kofleriaceae bacterium
ATGATTGATGGAATCGTCACATGCGCTTCTCGCGCAAGAAAAAACCATTACTGTGCCGCTGCGCACAGTCGGCACACACAGTCGGCGCGCAGGAGGTTGTGAATGTTGTTACGGAATCCATCGCAGTTGCGGCGTGGCCGCAGGCTTCTATTGTGCGTCATTGCGTGCGTCGGTTGTGGCGGCAGCGGAAGTTCCATTACCGACGAGTCGCCACCGCCGCCGAGTTCTGTTGAACGCGCGCACGATTTGTTGCAAGCACGTGCCGCAATCGACAACCGCATCGCTAACCTCAACTACGGCAAGCCAAGGGTCACCGATTCATCGGTTTCATTTCCGATGGAGATCGAGGGAATTCCTGTTGCTGGAGGTGCCATTACGGTTTTCTTCGATCCTGACGGCAATGACCGCGTGATGGTTCCTGAAGTTGCGTCGTTGCCAAGTGCCGCCACTTACGTTCCGGTAGATAGGTCAGGGTTGGTGTTTGTCAGATTTGAAGGGCAGCGCCGACTGGTTCGAGTTATGGAACATGCCACTACAGTTGAGTGGATCGATCCAACTACCAATGAGGTGCTCCTAGTGCAACCGTCTGCAAAATTCGATCGTGGTACTGCGAACACCAAGAATTTCGGATTGGTCACGATCGACACCGAGCGTTTAAGCAGCGGTACCTATAGACTTTTCGACCAAGGTCGAAATCATGAAGTGCTTTCCAACTGCACGCCGAGCGGAACGAGCCCCCCTGTTTGCAACGAAGGCCGTGTTTCGTACAATGATCTGGACAACGTGTGGGGAACCTCGTTCGAATTTGGTGCCAGAGCCCTAACGTCGCAAAACAATTGGCTGAATGGCGACGGCCAAACTACTGCAGCTGAAGGGAAGTATATATTGGCAACGGAAGATGATTTTATCGCTGCCAATTCAGTGCATGGTTACGGGCTTACTGCCCATGGGCTGAACCTCATCTTGTTTTCATCTTTGACAGGGCGATCTCAAACCTACAATACCCCTAAGGGTCAAATATTCATTGACAATCGCGACATCGTGAATTGCGGTTCGATACTAGTGGACATTGTCGCGCACGAAGCCGCTCACACGTTCTTCTTTGATCGAATTCATCCCGTCGAAGGGGCTGGCGGCGAAACGGGCGCGATCAATGAGGCAAACAGTGATGTCATCGCGGAAATCATTAAGGTTCAGCTGGCCCGGCGTCTTTGTTCAACTAGTGATAGTTGCACGGGCAATCCCGCGATAGAATGGGAGCACAAAGGTTGTGGTCTCCCGTCGCGGTGGTTTGCTAAACCGAGCGACGACGGGCATTCTCTCGATGCTTGGAATCGTGGGATCGATTCCAGTCCTCTCGAAGGGCATTATTCGGGCGGGCCGATACGGCGACTCTTTTACTACTTGGTAAATGGAGTGCGCGCTAGTAGCAACAGTAATTTGCTCGAAGGAACGCCCGGTATGGGTTTCGAGCGGGCAGCAAGCCTTTGGATTCATACCGTGGAGAGTTTGCCGGGCAGCCCCGGTCAGCCCACGTTTGTTGATTTGCGCGAGACGATGCTAGGTCAATTCAAACTAGCCTCAGTCGCCGAGCGGCAAATAGTCAAGGACTGTTTTGCTGCGATCAAGGTCGGCCTGCGCGCGGACCACATTCCGCCAGTGGTTTCGATTTCGGTAACCAGAGGTCAAAGCGCATACGCGGTGAATGGAGCGGCATCCGACAACCTCGGCGTAGACTCGGTCGCGCTCTATGTCGACAATAAATTTGTTGAGTTTCAGGTGATTAACAAAACTAGGAGTTCGTTCGCTTTTTCACTGCCGTACTATCGTCTGACGAACGGCACCCATGTGGTAGAGGTGCGCGCGACAGATTCAGATGGCAATCAAGGTCGAGCGTCGATGACCGTGTTCTTGTCTGTGCCGCTACCCCCGCCGATGATTTCCTCGATTACTGTGCGTGGCCCCCATAAGACTCCAACCTTGGTTGTTTCAGCTGCGCAAACCACAAAGGTAACTGTCGTGAGGAATAATGTTGTCTTCGCAACGTCAACGTCGCTGCCATATGAATTCTTGATCGATACAAGAATGTGGAGTGACGGAACCTATCCGCTGACGATCGTTGCATCCAACGCATCAAGCAGCGTCACGCAAATGTACGATTTGAAAGCCGATAATACTGCGCCGTCAGTAAGCACTATTATAACAATCGCACCATTTCAGCTCGTTGCCAGCGCAGTTGATATGTCCCCCATGCTTGAGTTTAGGTTCTTATTCGACAATGTTGAGAAGTATCGAATCAGCGGGACGTCAAGAACGCAAACGTGGGACTACGCACCGTCCGATGCACTAGCGCATCAAATAAAGGTTGAAGTGCGTGATGAGTTTGACAATGTGGGCTCTCGCACGTTACCGGCGCCCAGCGATACTCAAGGGCCATTGGTAAATTTTAATGTTTCACAATTTGGAATGTAATAGTTGATGCTACGGCGATAGACTCGTGTGGAATCAAATACCCATGGAGTATTAAGATTGATGGAGTCACCGCTGCGGTGCCCAACACGCAATCGTACCGACTGGTGCTCGGGCCCAACTTAACGGTTGGGTCACACCAACTCACGATCGTCGCCGAGGATAAATGTGGCAACGTAACGACGAATAGTAGCACTTTTATCAAGCACTATACACCCCCTGTTATCGGCACTATCATGCGAGACGACTCTAACAAGAAGAAACCCAAATTCGTCGTTTCATGTACCGACGACGAAGGGGTCAAATTCGTTGAAGCAAGGATCAATGGTGTGGTGGTTCAAAGTGTTACGTCAAGTCCGTACGCGTTTGAATTTGACACGACACAGCTCACCGACGGTGAGCATGGGGTGCTTTTTCAGTGTTCAGATATTTATGGCGTTCCAAGTTTAGCAGAGAGTCGTTGGATTACTGCCGACAATACTGGGCCGAGCTTTACATTTGGGGTCTATGGGGGAGGGCATCAATACGTCGTACAAGCACAATCCGTTCAGGACTCGCATGGCATCACAAGTGCGCAGCTGGTTGGCGGTGTTTTGTCTCCCAGTTTTAATGTCCTGCTGACAGTGGCACCCTATTGGTACACGTTTGTCTTTTCGAATTCTTTGTCGGTTGTGAGTCTTTTCCCATTTACCGTCGTGGCTACTGACACTTGGGGCAATAGCACCACCAAAGGCTACTACTGTTACATGGACACTCGCACGACGGTTGACACCTGGTTAGCGTGTACTGTTCTTCCGGCCAATATGACTTTTGCTCCAATGGCTCCAAGCCAACCGTAACTGCTAGTCACTAATTCGAGGTTGAGATATGTTATGCGGTCTTTCTACCCTCATTCGGTTATTATCGCGGTTCACTGCGTTAGTTTTCGTTGGTTGTTTCAGCTGTGCGCATGTTGCGCTTGTTAAGGTGGTTAGCCCGCAGCCGATTCAACCCACACGGATTGAAGAACGTAGGGCGGGGCATGAGCCGTCGTCGGTCTTGGTGCAATCGACTGAGGACTCCGCACCTCCGACGATCCATCCGCAGGTCACGACATCCGCGGAGGCACCCGTTACAATTGGGGGCGTCATGCCATCGAGTGACCTTGAGCAGCCGTCGTCGGACTTTCCGCGCGGGCGCGCTCTGTCGATACTCAAGCAGCCGCCGGTGGAGCGTGCACGCGCGTACGTACGGCTCAGGGCGCGCAATGACAAGGTGCTTACGAAGCTGAACTTGGATCATCCAACGGTGCGAGGCGTACCGCCGAGCTCCGTGTTGTTTCCGTTCGAAATCGAAGGCATCACCGTTTATAACGCGGTCGTATTCCTGCAACCCGACGGCTTCGACTCGATCGTGATTCCGTCCGCAGCATCATTGCCGATCTCAATGGGCCCGACGGGCAAGATGCCAAAGGACAAAACCGGATTAGTGTTTGCGCGATGGCACGGTGAGTTGCGCTTGGTGCGCATAGAGTACCTAAATCGAGGCACAACTTCGGAAATGGTCGAGTGGATTGACCCATATACGCAAGAAGTGCTGCTTTCTCGGTCAACCGCCCACTACTCAATACCGATGCTGCCAGCTTCAAAACCGTAACGTCGGTGATAACAGACCGGAAAGAGCGACCACGCTAGGCCGACGCTGCGCTTCTGAAGTTGCCCGCTCGTATTGGCTAACTACTACCAGTTCGCCGTCGCTTTCGACTAAGCTTCCCCTGTGATTTCCGATCTACTTTCGTTTTTGCACGGGGCGCCAACGCCATTTCATGCGTTGAAGAAGCCCGGGTGCGGCTGCGCGCGGCTGGCTTTGCGCCGCTGAGCGAAGCTGCAAGTTGGGACAAGCTGGCGCCGGGGGCGTACTACGTGACGAGCAGCGAAACCAATTTGGCTGCCAATCAAAGTGCGGCTAGCGCAGCGTCGATCGTTGGCTTAGAAAATTTGTAGCCAGCGCGTTCCAGCGCCTTTGGTACTACGCGGCGGCCTTCGAGCAGATATTCGGCGAATTCACTGCCAACCGCAGCGCGCAGTGCAAAGCCTGGCACCGGCATGAAGCTGGGGCGATGCATGGCGTGACCAAGTGCTTTGGCAAATTGTTTTTGCCGGACTGCATTTGGGGCAACTAGATTCACCGGGCCGTGCAAGCTCGGCGTATCAATGGCAAAAAGATACGCGCCGATGGCATCATCGCGATGCAACCACGAAAACCATTGCCGGCCCGAGCCGATGGGGCCACCGACGAAGAATTTGAAAGCTGTTGCCATTTTATCGAGGGCACCGCCACCTTCACCGAGCACAATGCCGGTGCGCATGGCGACCACGCGCAGGCCGAGTGGTTCGGCGGCAAAGGCTTGGGCTTCCCAATCGCGGCACAGCCGGCCCAGGAAATGATCACCGGCCGGCGCTTTTTCATCGACTTCATCGTCGTCGAAATCGCCAGGGCCATTGGCAAAAGCGTAGTAGTCCGCGCCCGACGCACAGATGAGGGCTTTGGGCCTTTGCTCGGCTGGCAACGCTGCGATTCCCTCGACGATGACCCGAGTCGCTTCGACACGGGAATCGCGCAGCACTTGTTTTTGCCGAGCATCCCAGCGTTTGGCTGCGATCGATTCGCCCGCGAGATGGACCAGGACATCGAGGCCAGCGAGGGATTTTTGCCATTCACCGGGGGATTCAAGATCGGCGGTGATGGCTGGGATGCCTAGGGTTTGGCTGGCGCGTGCGCCGTTGCGCGAAAAAATCACCAGCTCGTCGCCACGGGCTACCAACCGTTGCACCAATGCTTTACCGAGGAAGCCGGTCGCGCCGGTGATGCCGATTTTCATGATGGTTGGACGATAGCAGGAACCGCAGGGTTACATAGCTGTTGCGGCCACGGCGGTCACGCCACGGCTGCTGCGCCGGTGCCGGCCACAACCGACGCTGCGATGTGTTGGTGGACCCAGGCCTGCGCCAGTTGTCAGGCGCGGACCAGCTGCTCGCCGTGGCCGAGCGGTCAACCAACAGCTAACCGCAGCACCGAGCCAATGGAAAGGCGAGTGCGCTAAATCTCGGCGCTGTTGTAAATCGCGGAAATCTATCGGGCAAAAAATCCGCCAACGTTCTTGATGACAGGTCAAGCCCTAAACAGCTCTCGTGCCAACAAGAAATCACTGAATACGTCACTGTCGTCCTCGGTATGTCTCTTTGTTGTGGGAGTGCACGTAGCCAACGGTGATAGCCTGGACAATGGTCGTTAACTTAGTTCGTGTTGCAATGTGGATGTCCTTGTTGGTCGGAGCATGCAGTTTCAGCGCTGCGGCGGGTGACAATCTAGATGCGCGCAACACGGACAGCGACACCGCCCGGATCACGGTCGCACCGACCACCGGACTCCTCACGGGCGAGGATGGCGCGCAGGCGACATTCACGATCATCCTCGGCTCGCAGCCGATCGCGGATGTCACGATCGGCCTGACGTCGAGTGGCACGACCGAGGGCACCGTCGCTCCGCCGAGCGTAGTGTTCACCACTCTCAACTGGAACACCGCGCAGACCATCACCGTGACCGGCGTCGTCGATGCGCTCGACGACGGCACCCAGCCGTACACGATCGTCACGACCCCAGCGACCAGCGCCGACGCGAACTACGAGAACCGGAATGTGGACGATGTGTCGGTGACCAACGTGGGCCTGGCCCCGGGCCCAGGGGGATATCCGGTGAACCTCCGGACGGCTGGCGACTTTGGGGTCCTGGCAAGGACTGCCATCACGGGAACCGGAGTCGCCGTCACGGGCGACATTGGACTCAGCCCCGCGTCCTCTGGTGCCATCGTGGGATTCGCGTTGACACTGGATGCTACGGGTAAGTTCTCGACCTCCGCACAGGTGATCGGAAAGGTGTACGCGTCCGACTACGCTGCGCCGACTCCGGTCAAGCTGACGACGGCGCACAATGATCTGGCGCTTGCCATCACAGATGCTTCCGGGCGCACACCTACATTCACTGGGGAAGCTGGGGCTCTGGGCGGAATGTCGATTGCCCCCGGGGTCTACAAATGGTCGAGCGTCGCCATCACGACGAATTGCACGCTCATGGGCACAGGGAGTGAGTTGGACGTTTGGATCTTTCAGATCAGCACGACGGTCGAAATGACGGCCGCCATGAAGGTCGTGCTGGCGGGAGGTGCAAAGGCCAAGAACGTGTTCTGGCAAGTCAATGGAGCGGTTACGATCGGCGCGGACGCCGAGTTCCCCGGCGTAATGCTGTCTACCGGGGCATTCACGTCGGGGGCCGGCTCGTTGATCTCAGGCAGAGTGCTGGGCCAGGCGGCTGCTACCCTCACCAACAGCGTTGTGGTTCAGCCTGCGCCGTAAGTGACTGCCGAGAAATAGACTGGCGATCTTTTTCGTCTGGGGTTTCAAGGTCGCCGGTGATGCCGATTTTCATAGTGGTTGGACGATAGCAGGAACCGCAGGGTTACATAGCTGTTGCGGCCACGGCTGGTCACACCACGGCGGCTGCGCCGGTGCCGGGCAAAACCGAATCAAATTCGATGACCATGGCCAACCGACGGGTGCTTGGGAGGTATTTGCATGATCCTCCCGATGGGACGGTCGTATACACGCGTGCCGACGGCGCGAGCTTGCCATATCGAGGAGGGTTTCATTCCGATCGATTTCTGCGTTTGGATGTCCTAGGCTTTTAGGCGTGCCTCGACGATAGAATTCGCGAACTGCTTGATGCGATGGTTTTGATCTTGCTGTAGCCAGCGTAGTGCATCGGGGCCGACCCACACCTGCGGGTCGGGTTTGCTCGGATTCGCAGACCGCCCCGGACGTGCCGGTGCGAACGGGAGGCTTGGATTGCTCCACTGAATTACTGAGTTTGTGTAGGTCTTCTTCACAAATCGGACCAGCGATTTGAAGCGCCGCTCTACACCCATTGCTTCCTTTTCTGTTGCATCTGAAGTGCTTACTGCGATGCGGCCCTCTGTGATTACGGAGCCAAAGATCTCAGAGCGAAGAAACTGAATGGTCACCGACTCGGAATCGCAATACCAGTCGTCGCAGTTTGGAATGTAGCGAGCACTTAGCGAAGCGCGATCTTGCGTGGACCAGATGATGCAGTAACTTCCTGCGACTTCTTCAAGCGAGCGGACTGACTTTGGAGTCGAAGCTTTCCAACGGGGACCGTCGACGAGCCAAACGCTGCTGTCAGAAAGCGCTTGAGCAGCGAAATCGCGTTCGTCGTTCGAGTACATAACAAAGCGGAGTTGGCTTCTCATGGTGCGTGCTGCTGCGGCCTAATGACTGAATTGAGCCGCGGCCAGAGCTCGAAGGGCGGAGGCTGTCGGTTCGAATGAATCGTTAGCACACCGACCCACCCAAGAGTACTGGGCTTGGATGGGACGATGACAGTGCGAGCTTGCACAATTCTGCAAAGATCACCTTCACCGACTCGGCACCAGCCGGCTCGTTGAGACAAATCGCGCTTGATTCGGCTAATGAGCGCTTCTTTTTTTTCCGACTTGGATTGAAAGATTGGTTAAACGTTTCCCATCGCTTGCACAACACTTGCACCGTGCCCGAAAATGCCAACTCCTGTGTCGCGACCAGGGCCTCACACCACGGCGGCTGCGCCGGTGCCAGGCAGTACCGACGCTGCGATGTGTTGGTGGACCCAGGCCTGCGCGAGTTGGCAGGCGCGGACGAGCTGCTCGCCGTGGCCGAGGTAGGTTGCGAGCGCCGAGGCCAACGCACAGCCGGTGCCATGGACGCCACCGGCCGGCAACGTTAAGCGTGGCGTTGAAAAGTTGCGCACAGTCCCGGAGCGCTCAACCAGGATATCGACGACGACCGCATCATTGTGAGTGCCGAGTTCGACGTTGATGTGGCCACCTTTGGCCAGCACATGCATGCCGGTGCGCTCGGCCAGCTCGATGGCTGCGCTACGCATGGTGGCGATATCCTCGACAGTCCGGCCCAGTAACGCGCCAAGCTCGACAGTGTTTGGCGTAATGACCAGGTTCGGCAACGTTGCAAAAAGTGCCAGCGCATCGGCTAGCTCGCCGGTAAACAACGCGATTGCGCCTCGCGTTGGCATGATCACTGGGTCCCAAATCACCGGCACCGCCGCGCGTTGCGCCGCCGCTACTACTACGCGGGCGATATCGATCGAACCAAGCATGCCAATTTTGATCGCTGCGACGCTAACGTCGTCGAGCAAGGCTGCGAGCTGTTGTTGTAGCAACGCGGGGTCAACACCGACGACGGCGCGAACTCCCAAGGTATTTTGCACGGTGTGCGCAGTAACGACGGCCACTGGCCGGCCGCCACACGCGGTGACCACGCGGCAATCGGCGATGAAGCCGGCGCCACCGGATGGGTCGAGCCCGGAGCAGATCAAAATGTTGCGTACCGGCGTCGACATCAACGTGTCATCAGTTACGAATCAAACGCTGAAATACCGGTGATGTCTTGGCCCACCACCAACGCATGAATGTCGTGGGTGCCTTCGTAGGTGTAGACCGATTCAAGATTGAGCATGTGGCGGCCACATTGATAATCGTCGGTGATGCCGTTGGCGCCCAAGATGTCGCGGGCATCACGAGCGATGTCGCGCGCGATCGAAACATTGTTGCGCTTGGCCAACGAAATCTGCGCTGGCGTGAGCTTGTTGGCTTCTTTGAGCCGACCCAGCTGGTAGCACATGAGTTGCGCTTTGGTAATTTCGGTGACCATGACGACCAATTTGTTTTGCACCAACTGATAGCCGGCAATCGGTTTTGAAAACTGCACGCGATCTTTGGCGTAATGCAAGGCTTCGTCGTAACACGCCATCGCAGCACCGACGGCACCGTAACAAATTCCAAAGCGCGCTTGCGATAAACACGACAACGGACCGCGCATTCCCGACACGCCTGGCAACATGGCTTCTTCGCCGACGATGCAATCTTCCATGTGCAGCTCGCTGGTCACCGACGCACGCAACGACCACTTGCCGTGTAATTCGCGCGCCGTGAAGCCCGGCGTTGCAGTCGGCACTAAAAAGCCGCGTACCACACCGTCGAGCTTGGCCCAGACCAACGCAACTTTCGCGATCGAACCGTTGGTGATCCAACGCTTGGTGCCGTTGAGCTTAAAGCCACCGGCGACGCGTTCGGCTTTGGTCAACATACCGTTGGGGTTGGAGCCAAAGTCAGGCTCGGTTAAGCCGAAGCAGCCAATCAACCGACCGGCTGCCATTTCAGGCAGATATTTTTGCTTTTGTTCTTCGGAGCCAAACGCCCAAATCGGATACATCACGAGCGAACTTTGCACCGACACAAACGAGCGAATGCCGGAATCGCCGCGCTCAAGTTCTTGGCAAATCAGGCCATACGCCGTCGGTGAAACCCCAGCGCAGCCGTAGCCAGTGAGCGACGGCCCGAGCAAGCCCATTTCGCCAAACGTGGCGATCAGCTCATGTGGAAACGTCCCGGCGGTGAAGTGTTTGCCAATGCCAGGCATGATCTTGCTCGACACCATGTCGCGCACGGTGTCACGCACCATGCGTTCTTCGGTGGTGAGCAATGCGTCGATGCCGTAGTAGTCGAGCCCTTGGTAGGTAGCAGCCATAAATCCTCGTGCGTCAGTATTTCTGGACCAAAACCGAGCCAAAACTGGGGTTTCGAGCCGCTGTCGGTATACTGCGACAGTGAGGATTTCGGCAACCCGGCAATGGCTGGTCAACGCGGTTTGTGTAGGTGTCTTAGGGCTCGGTGTGCTGGCGTCGAGCGCGCCGGCCCAGGCCAAAGGCAAAAAGGCCAACAAGGCCGTTACGGCTGGCACGGCCGGTAAAGCCGCGAACCCGGCCGATGTGGCCGCTTCGGCCAGCCATCTTGGCGCGGCCTATCGTGCGTATGATGCTGGCGATTTGGCTACGACCGATCGCGAGCTGGGCCAGGTCACCGACGATATTTTGATCAACCGCGATTATGCGTTGTGGTTGCGCGGCCAAGTGGCATTGGTGCAGGGGCGAGGCGCCGAGGCACGCGGCCACTTTGCAGTATTGGCCACCATCGGCGGATCGCGTTTTGCCAGCACCGTGGCGTGGCGGCTTGCCGACGCTGATTGGGTGAGCGGGCGTTATGCCGCAGCCAGCAAAAGTTATCAAAAGCTGCTGGCCGGCAAAAACGTCGACCAGCGCGCCGATGTTGGCACTGTGTTGTATCGCGTGGCGCAGGCCAGCCATGGGGTGTTGGCCAACAGTAATGCGGTGCCTAACGCCGCCGCGCGCGCGTGGTATCGCCGGGTGGTGCTTGAGCATCCGGCACATCCGTTCGCTGCCGATGCGATGGCGGTGTTGGTCGCTGCGAAAGCACCTGAAGCCAACTTGTCACCGATCGATCGCATCGAACGCGCCAAACAAATGACCAGCGCGCATCGCTGGGATGCCGCCGTCGCTGAAATCGAACAACTGGATGTAACCACGTTGTCGTCGAGCGAGCGGGTGCAACGCGATTATTGGCTGGGCACGACACTGTACAAAATGCGTCGCCGCTACGGGGAAGCTGGTGATTTGCTTTTGGGTGTGTCGGCCAAGATGTCAGGCGGCAGCGCGGCCGAAGCGATGTTTCACGGTGCCCGCGCCATGTCGCGCGCTGACCGCGATGATGAAGCGATCAAATGGTACCAACGCGTAGTGGCCGATTTTCCGTCGACGGATTGGGCCAAAGAAGCCCAGTTTTTGACTGGCTGGCTGGAGTTTAATCGCGGCAACTACAAAGCTGCATTGGCTCCGCTGGAAACTGCGTTGGCAAAATATCCAGCCTCAAAATGGATGGATGATGCGTTGTGGTTCTTGGGCATGTCGCACTATTTGCTCGGTGATTTCGCGACAGCTAAAGCCAAACTGCTCGCGCTTTCTAAACATGGTGGCGCGCTTGAAGGCGGCAAAGGTCAGTATTGGTTGGCGCGCACCGACGAGCGGCTCAATAATAGTGCGGGCGCACGCGATGGCTATGCGGCGATTATCAAACGCTTTCCGTTCTCGTGGTACGCCATGTTGGCGCGAGCGCGGCTCAAAGCTGCCGGGGTTGAGGTGGGGCCTTTTGGGGTCGCTGCACCGACGGTGCGCGGGCCGGTAATTGATACACAGCTAGAGCCAGCGTTTGCCGCTGACCATCTGATTGCACGGGCCGATGAGTTGATCGCGGCAGGGCTGCTTGAAGAAGCTAGTTACGAATTGACCCGCGATGAAGCCGGTTTTATCGAGCGCCATAATAAGGCAGCGGCGTTTGCGGTGCTCTTCGATCGCTTTCGTCGAGCTTCGAATTTTAATCGGCCGTGGATGTTATCGATCGTGCACGGCGGCGCTGCGCTTAATGGCCCACCTGAAGGTACGGCGAGACGCTGGTGGGAAAATGCGTACCCGCAGGCGTATCAAGCGCTGGTTGAAAAGCACCAGGCGTTGGGCGACAACCCCGATGGGTATCTGTATTCGATCATGCGCAAAGAGAGTGGCTTCAATCCGCATGACATTTCGTATGCCGACGCCCAGGGTTTGTTGCAGATGATTCCTCCGACCACCAAGCGGGTGTGTGTGGCGTTGAAGCTGCCGTACGACGATGGTCGGCTGTATGAGCCTGAGTTCAATATTCAAACTGGCAGTTGGTACATCGGTACAATGTTAGCCAAATTCAAGAAGCAAATTCCGATCGGCGCTGGGTCATTTAACAGTGGCCCACGGCCAGTGATGAAGTGGCTCGATCAAAATGGCGATCGCGATATGGATGAATTCGTCGAGCTGGTGCCGTACATTCAAACCCGCGAGTACATGAAAAAAGTTACCGAGAACTACGCGCGCTATCGTTATCTGTATGCAGGGGAGGATTATCAACAGCCGCTTACGGTCGATAAGGCGTATGTGAAGAACAATATTACGTATTGATTGGATAGGGACCTTGCCCGGCCTTGCCCGGTCCCTCTGCCGACGATAAGTCGCCGGCATTCACCCTGCCACGCGTTACTCGCGCGGATTTTCGGAGGGGAGCTCGGCTGTGAGCGGGAGCTTGCGTGATGGCACTGCTGCTGGCCGCGTGGCCGCGGAAGTGGGTGCTTGCGCGAAGCCTGATGCGCCGCCGTCGCGTCGCGGGCGGGTGGCGTATTTGATAGAGAAGACTGGCAGGGCGATCGGTGGCTGGCGCGGTTATATGTCCGGTTTTCGGACTTAGATTTTTTGTTCAATTTGAGAAATACTTTTCGATTTGTGTTGACGAGTTTTTTAGACGAAGTTTTGCAGTGCCTACGAGTCGCTGGTGAAACGCTCGTGCAAGGCTGCGGTCTGGGCGACACGGGGCGATGCACTGGGTTGGTGGATTTTTTCCGTTGCCGTGGTGTTTCGCAGCGCAGTGAGCCAGCGGTAGTGCTGAAAAAACAGGTGATATAAAGCTGTCATGGAAAATGGGGCAGCGGTGAAGGTGGCCATTGACGTCGATGCGCTGGGCGCATCAAATCGCTGAGATATCAGCGCATATCGACGCTGCGATGCATCGATTGTTGACCGCAAGTCGTGAATTCGATAGTGCGTCGGGCTGGCATGTGCAAGGCGCGTTGTCGTGTGCACACTGGCTAGCGTGGCGGGTTGGCTGGGATTTGCGTACGGCACGAGAGCGAGTGCAGGTGGCACGCAAGCTGGCAGACCTGCCACGGGTCGACGAGGCGTTGCGAATTGGCGCGATGTCGTATTCGCAAGCGAGGTCGATTTCGCGGGTGGCGACGGCTGAAAATGAAGAGCGCTGGGTTGGGTACGCTAAGCACATGCCAGCGTCGCAGCTGGATACGCTGTGCCGTTCGTACCAAAACGTGCAGGCGTATGATCAGGAACGTGGGGCCGGAGCGATGGCGGCGGCACAAGTCGCAGCGCAGCGTACGGTGACGCGGCGGACCCTCGACAACGGCATGGTGAAGTTTGAAGTTGTACTGCCCAGTGATGAAGCTGCAATCGTTTGGGCAGCGCTCAATGCCGCGATGGCCACATCGAGAGCGAACGCGACTGGTGCGGAACCGATTGTTTGGGGACTGACTAACGTTAATGCTGAATCGATGGGTACGGAACCGACTCCTGCGGGAGCGTCGCCCGCGGAATCGTCACTTGATGAACCGACTCCCGCAGAACCGACTCACGCGGAACATCGAACTGACAAAGCACCAACGGCTGCTGCCCGCGGCTGGCAGCGAGCCGATGCCTTCATGGACATTATCCAGGATCGCGTGCGCGGCAACCGACCTCAGCGCACCCCGATCGAAATGATCATCACGGTGCCGCACGCTGGCCTGCACGGTTCTGCGGGACCGTCGGATCTTGCCAGGATGGCAGAGGGCGAAGTCATTGCGAAGGCAACGGCGCGGCGGTTATGCTGCGACGCAGGGGTGGTGATTGCCCACGTTGATGCTCACGGTATGCCGCTTTCTGTCGGTCGCAAAACCCGCACGATTCCAGCCGCAATCAAGCGTGCACTGCTGGTGCGAGATCGCTCGTGTCGTTTCCCTGGTTGCACGCACAGCCGCTATGTCGACGGTCATCATATTGAGCACTGGGCCAACGGCGGCGAAACAGCGTTGTCGAATCTCATGTTGTTATGTAGTACCCACCATATACTGCTGCACGAAGGCGGCTGCCGGGGCCACGTCAACGGTACCGGTGGCTGGGATTTTTTCGACCACCGCAACCGGCTGATCGAAGTGCAACCCGCTCGTGCAACGCCTACTACAGTCGGCGAGCGACGTGGCCTCGCGGCGTTACAAGATGCTCACGCGGCGCTAGCCATCACGGCCAATACCAACGCATCAAAATGGACTGGCGAACCGATCGACTACGCGAAGTGCATCGACTACTTGGTGTGAGGCGCGGCTGCCGTGCCACGCGTTGCGTTCGACTTATTTCATATTCAATATCGCGATGCAGCTGGTCTCCGCCGCCATGGTAGAAATGTAGGGCGTTTGCACGTCGGGGGTTTTAGCTTCGCACTCAGTCGTGCATTGCGCTTTGTCGCCTGATGCATCGGTTTGGCCATACACTTTTTGCCAGCATTGCGCGTAGCGGTCACAGGCTTCGGCGCAGTTGGCGGCAGTGCCAATGGGCAACTTGACGTCGGCGGAGTTAGGCTTGGTTCTAGCGCCGCCGCAACCAAGCGCGAGAAAGGCAAAAGCGGCTACGACCGTACGGGCTGATGACATTGCCAAACAGTATCAGGTCCGCCAACCAGCATGGGCGTATGCTGCAATTTCTGCTAGACCAACCACCGACGGTAACTTATGAGCGTATTTAATTTCTTCAAAAACCGTCGCCGCGACAGCGTGCGGCGCGAACCGCTGACCGAGGCGCAGCGCGCAGTGTTGACGGCGAACATGCCGTACGTGGCCAAGCTCGACGACGAAGAACGCCAAGAGCTGGAAGCCTTGGTGCAGATCTTTCTCGATGAAAAGTCATTTGAAGGGTGCGGCGGGTTAACGATCACCGACGAGATGCGGCTGGCCATCGCCGGTCAAGCGTGCTTGTTGCTGCTGCATCGCGATACCGATATCTATCCTGGCGTCGATTCGATTCTGGTGTATCCGCGCGCCTACGTCGCGCCGCATCAAGTTCACGATGGTGGTGTCGTCCACGAAGGCGTGCAGTCGCGGCTCGGCGAAACGTCAACGCGCGGCGCTGTGGTGTTGGCGTGGGACCATGTTGCATCCGGTGGCCGCGATGAGCGCGATGGCCAAAACGTCGTGATCCATGAGTTTGCGCATCAGCTCGACGGCGAAGATGGTGCCATGGACGGTGTGCCACCGCTCGCGGCACGGGCCGCCTACCGAAGTTGGGCGCAGGTTTTAGGTGCCGAGTTTACAACGTTGGTTGAACAACTCGACGCGGGTCACCGCTCGGCGATTGATTCTTATGGGGCCACCAACCCTGCTGAATTTTTTGCGGTGGTCACCGAAATGTTTTTTGAACAAGGCCACAAGCTGCAGCGCGACCACGCTGAGTTGTATGCGCAACTCGCTGCGTTTTATCAGCAAGATCCTGCGGCGCGCTGACATCATTTTTATTGGGAGGCTGCGTAATGGAGACAGAAGAAACAAAGCTTGCGGCGCTACGAGCGTCGCTTCTCGAAGGTGAACAAAGCGGTGTGGCCGAGTCTTTTACTATTGATGAATTCATCGCGCG
>JAYWHS010000370.1:0-4340 GCA_043777635.1 Kofleriaceae bacterium
GGGCAAAGCCCCCTGTTAATGTCGGGGCGGGCAAAGTCCCCTGTTAATGTCGGGGCGGGCAAAGCCCCCTCTGCGGTGGCAAGCCACCGCATTCACCCCCACCGCGCGTTACTCGCGCGGATATCGGTTCAGCAACGCCTCGGACCTCGGACCTCGGACCTCGGACCTCGGGCCTCTGGCCTCGTTCAAAGTACCGAGTACCGAGTACCGGAGTACCGAGTACCGAGTACCGAGTACCGAGCACCGAGCACCGAGCACCGAGCACCGGAGTACCGAGTATCAAGCACTCGGCACTCGGGCAGCGGTAGAATGCCTTGCAATGTCGCGGAAATAGTTTGCAGTGCTCGCGCGTTGGTCGTAATCAAGCTAAGAGGATGATTATGATTTCGGCGCAACGGGTTGCTTCGGTTGTTTTGGTTAGCGCTTTGATAATCCATGCGGCGGCCTGCAAAAAGAAGTCTGCTGGGGGTGCAGGGTTGGCAGAACGCAGTGGTCTAGGTGCCGTGCCAGCGTCGGCCGACGTGGTGGTTTCGATCGACGTCGCAGCGATTTCAAGCGCACCGTTGGTGCAACAAGCGGCGAGCAAACTGTTGTTGCGCGATAGCGCTTTGGCTGCGCGCTGGGAACGTTTGCACACCGCGTGCAAGCTTGATCCGATGGCAATGAAGCAAGTTGTGTTAGCGCTTGGGCCGGCGCGGGTTGCGGCACCGGCGGGCTCCGCGGCACCGATGACCGCCGCACCGGATGCTGGCAAGGCGGTGCTGATGGTCGTTACTGGACCGCTGGTTGAAGCTGACTTTGCATCGTGCGTGCGTTCCATGGTTGGTGGTGGCGGTGGAACTTTGACTGCGAAAACAGTTGCTGGTCGCACGATTTATCAAGCCAAAGAAGGTGTGCGTGCTGTGTGGTTTGGCTTTGGTAAAGCCGACACAGTAGTGCTTGGCTCGACCGAAGATTTTGTTACCGATGCGTTGAGCAGTGGTGCCAAAATTGGCAACAACCCAGAATTTACGGGTTGGTTGGCTTTAATCGGTGGCAATGCACCGTTGTGGGCGATCGGCCGCGTCGACGCTCGGGTTGGCGAGGGCCTGGTCAAAGCTACCGCAGGAAAAGTGGTCGCGGGCCCACGGGCGATCTTGGTCAAAGCTGATCTCAAAGCTGGGCTCAACCTCGATCTTCAAGTGCAAATGGCGACCGCAGCCGATGCTACCAATTTGGAATCATTCGCAAAAGCGCAATTGGGGCTGCTGCAGATGGCCGCTCAATGGAAGAATTTGGGACCGCTGGCCGCAAAATTGGCGACCAAACTCAATGGTACGTCGTTGCAATTCCGCGCTGATTGGACAACGGACGATCTCAATCAGCTGCTTTCTGTGATTGACAGCGCCGCGCCGGACAACGAGACTGCGCCCCCTAGTCCAACGGCACCGCGCCCTGGCAACTAACGTAACGATTCGAGCTGGAGACTGTTATGGCTACCAAAACTGACGCAAAAAAGACGGCGAAAGCGCCTGCAAAAGCTGCCAAAGGCGCCAAAGCGCCGGCCAAAAAAACCACCAAAGCTGCACCTGTGGCCCGTGGTCCTAAAGCTGACATCGCTAAAAAAGGCAGCAAAGAATCCGTGGTCAGCGCACTCGCGACCGCATTGGTCCGCGAAGGTGAAACCGCTGACCAACTCAAATCCAAGTTGAGCAAGGTTTCGAATTCGAAACTGTTGCACCTCGCTTCGGTGGTTGAAACCGTCACCAAGAAGTTTGGTAGCCGCGCCAAGTTGATCACTGCGATCGCAGAAGCCAAAAAAGCTGGCAAAGACAAAATCTTTGTCGCCAAGCTTGGCACGTTGCCGCTGCCACAATTGCTCGATCTGGGCTTGTCGGCTACGTCGCGCGCCTAAGTTTGCAGTATCGATTCAGTAGTGTTTCGGCCATCACGTAGGCCCTCATTGATGCGCCGCACGATTGTACTCGTTGCGGCGCTTTGTTGCGTTTCGGTTGGGTTAGTGGGCGCGTGGCTTGGGCGCTCGACGTCGGCACAGGCCGCGCCGGTCGATGTCGATCCAATGGAACCGGAACCAGTGTTGCCCACTGCAGTTCGTCCGGTGTCCGGACGTGTGCTGGTTGCGAAAACCGCGACCTGGCAAGTCGCGTGGCAGCTTGCGCCGGCGTTGGCCAGCAAGGTTGTGGCCAAAAATGGAACGAACGAGCGGACACTCGGAGCGGGGCCCGGCCGCAATGATGATCCTAGTTTGCCAGAGCCGGCGCTGTGGGCTGCGGGCGAATTTTCCGACCTCGCGCAGCGCACGACCACGCCCCTGGGCCCGGCGCTTACCGCGACGCTTGCAGCGAATGTAGCTAACGCACCGCGAACGCGGGTTGCGGTGGTCTACGCCAGTACCCAATTTGTGCTTGATGCAACCCCCTGCGAAGTGATCGAGGTTCGCGTGCGCTACCGTGATGCCATTGCGGTTGCAATCAATGGCTGGGTTATGGCTCGACGGCAGTGGCCGCGTGACCAGGGCAGTGCGGCGCGCCCGCATGGCCCCGAGTGGGAAACCTTTTACATTGCGGTGGCACCCGGCTTGTTGGTGCCCGGTCGCAACACAATTAGTTTGCAGGCTCGGCCGTTTCGCAAACGCGCGCTGCCCGAGATCGAAGTGGAGGTTGTCGCTGCACCTTCGGTACGTTTGGTGCGCGGCCCTTTAGTTCAGCGGGTCACTCCGACCACCGCGAGTGTGGTCGCTGAAGTATCGGCGGCGGTGTCGGCGGTGTTGCGTTGGAAGGCTGGTGACACCGGGCAGTGGCAGACGTTACAGTCCCCGGTTGGCCGACGCCATGTCTTCGATCTGGTGGGCTTGCCCAGTGGCGCTATTACCTACGAGGTTCATGCCGGTGCATCGCATGCCAGGGCAAATTTTTTCACTGCACCGCGCGACAATCAAATTGTTCGGCTGGCCGTGTATGGCGACGTCCGTGGTGGTCATGATGTGCATCGCCGCATTGTCGATGCAATGCAAAGCGAAGCACCCGACGCGGTGCTAACCACCGGGGATATGGTGTTGCGCGGCAGCGATGAAGCCGACTGGCAACGTTTTTTTGCAGTGATTGAACCGCTGGCGGCGCGGGTTCCTTACTACCCCAGCATGGGCAATCATGATGTGGGCCGAGCTGGTGATGGTGGCCGTCGAGCGATGGCGTTATTTGCTTTACCGGTGGGTCTCGCTCCGAGCATTCGCTCGTTCGCTCCATTTCTGGGCACGGCTGCGGCTGTGCGCCAAGATACCGACGGAGATTGGTACAGCTTTGACATCGCCAACGTGCATTTGGTGTTCCTCGATTCTAATCGGTACGATCAAGCGGCGCAGCTGACATGGCTCGAAAATGACCTGCGTGATGCTCGCCGCCGCCAGGTCCGCGCGGTGATTGCCTTGACCCACGCCGGGCCGTGGTCGCGCGGCATTCATCAGGGCAGCAAGTTGGCGCGTGAACGTTACGTGCCGGTGCTAGTCCAGTTTGGTGTCGAGTTGTTGTTGTCGGGTCACGAACATCTCTACCAACGCGGCCAGTTCGCAGGGCTGCGCTACATCGTGAGTGGCGGCGGCGGCGCCAGTCTTTATTCTATTTTGTGCGGGACCAGCGACCGCAAGCCGTGTTCGATTCCAGACGGCATGTTGCATATCGAAAAAGTTCATCACTACGTGATGTTAACAATTACTGATCGTCAACTCGAAGTATGTCCGCGTCACCCCGATGGCAGCCCGTTAGAGCCGTGTTTACAATGGCCACTAGCCGATGCCGCCACCGGCCCAGCGGAACCTTAATTTTCGATCGCTGCGAGCAATTCGCCGACAGCTTCTTCAATATTCACGGCAATGCGTCGCGGTACTGGCGCGCCATCTTCGGCTACAAGCGCAGCGAGCTTGCGTGCGGTTTGCGCGATCATCGACCGTTGCGTCTCGGCTCGTTCCCGATCGTTCTGCGGAAACGCAGCCTCTTTGAATCGACGTGACAACAGCGGCGCTTCGACCCCTTCGTCGAACGCGACGCGATGCATGCTTGCGATAGTTTCTTCGTCAGCGGCACCACGTTCCGTGGCTTTGGCCACAAAACTAACCGCAGCCATACTGGGAATTGGCCCGTCAGCATCACGCGCACGGTCGATAACTCGTGGCGCTGCCGTTTCCAAGAAGCGGTAGCTGCCGAGCAACTTGGCGACCGTGGCCGTGCGCATGTGAAGTTCTTTTTTGCAGTAGGCGTCAAAATCATCGTAGCCCCAGTTGCGCCACCATTGTTTGGCTTGGCACTGCGACAACGCTTCGGCCAATTCTAACCAGCTGCGTTTGA
>JAYWHS010000371.1:0-4338 GCA_043777635.1 Kofleriaceae bacterium
TTGGTCGACCTCGCGTACGGCTTAGTTGATCCACGGATTCGGAGAGGCTAGTGCGCGCTTCGACGAAACTCTCGCTCAGTGGTTGGATCGGCTTGGTCATGCTGGCGGTGTTTGTCATCGTTGGCATTGTCGGGCCATGGATCGCTCCGCATTCGGCCACTTCGATCGATTTGGCCAACCGCTTTGCGCCAAGCTCTGGTGGTCATTGGTTGGGCACCGATCGCAACGGCGTGGATTGCTTGAGTCAACTGCTGTGGGGCGCTCGCAGTGCGTTGCGAATTTCGTTCGTTGTGGTCGCTATTAGTTCGATCATTGGCATCACGTTGGGCACGGTCGCTGGATATTTTCGCGGTATCGTCGACGATATCTTGATGCGCGTTGTCGATATTCTGATGGCGTTCCCTGGGATTTTGCTCAACATCGCGGTGGTTGCCACCGTGGCCAAGCCGGGCCTTGGCGTAGTGATTTTTGCGCTGTGTCTCAACGGTTGGGTCGGGTACGCCCGCGTCATTCGTGCTCAAGTCATGAGCCTGCGTGAGCGCGACTTTGTGGTTGCAGCGCGGGCCATGGGCGCTCGTAACCGCCGTATTATGTGGTTGCACTTGCTACCCAATTCGATGGCACCCGCGTTGGTGCAGATGACATTCGGGTTTGGCGGCGTCATCGCGGTGGAAGCATCGCTGTCATTTTTGGGTATCGGCCCACAGCTTGACTACACCTGGGGCGCCATGCTCGAACAGGGCACTAGTCATTTGTGGAAACAAGGTTTCGGTATTCGCTATGCTATGTATGGCGGATTGGCGATTATGTGGGTCGTGTTAGCTGCAAATTTACTCGGTGACGGCTTACGTGATCGTTACGATCCCAAACGGCGAGGCCGCTAGTGGCGCTGCGTCGTTATGTTTGTGACATTGAAGCTGTGGTGCCCGCCGAGTTGCGCAGTTTTCAAATTGAAGGCCTAACCTGGCCGGTGCTAGCCACCATGATCGACGGCAAGGTTGTGGTGTGCCAAGGCGTATGCCCACACGAAGACGTTAGCCTAGCCGGTGGCATGGTCATGGGCCATACGATCATTTGCCCTGCGCACGGCTATCGTTTTGACTTACGTACCGGCCAATGCAGTCACCGCAAAACGCTTGAACTGCGGCGCTATCCGGTGACGCTGGTGGCGAATCAAGTTTGGGTTGATTTGTTGTAACGTGCTGGCGCTGGGCTCGCTACGTTGGCGGAATTTGGCGTCGCAAAGGCGCGATTTGACCCAAGGTTCATAGATCGTACAAGCCGCGACGACGTTTGGGTATAGATGCTGAAATCAACTTGCGTCGTCGCAGCGCTCTCGCTGTATTTTTGCCCACCCGCGGCTGCCACCCAATGTGTAGGTACACATTTGGAACAACATGTGTTGGTCGCGCCGCCAGCGCAATTGCCGCCCGATGGCGGTATCGTCGTCGGCAGCGCAGCCGCAGCTGGACCACTCGCACCAGGGAAGGCTGCCCGCACCGAACCAGTTTGGTCGGTGCGCATCGATGGACGGAATGACTCTGCGAGTACTAAGGCGACAACCTTAGCGCCCGGGCTGGTTGTGTATCGCGCATCTGCGGCGGCTAAGCGCATCGCAGTGCTGGAAGGGAAACGAATCCGTGCGCGCAGCTCGTTCACCGACTCGTATGGCACTGCGCTCGTTGCTCCGCAAGCCGCGCGGGTTTTACACGAAGTCGATCAGGAATTAGTGGGCATCAAGGTTACCGTTTCAATGTCAGCACCCGCACCCGTCGATGCAATCGCCATGATCGTCTACGATGCAAGGAGTCGCGCACGCACCTGGGCACCTGTGACCGCTGGTGCGACGACGGTAGTGGTGTACAACGATATCCTCTGTCGAAGCGTACCGTCGGGCACCATCGAACCATCGCCCGGCGACAAAATCACGGTTGCTTGGGTCGACGCGGCGGGCCGCGTATCCGCGCGGAGTGCGCCGATTTCGGTTTCGAAGTAAGCCGCTTACTTTTTAAGCATCTCGCGCAGTTCTTGGTCGGTATACGTGCTTAAAACTGCTTCGCTGCGTTCATCAAAACTTTGTTTGCGCGCGCTTGGTGGCGTGGCAATACGCGGCCCAAGGATACAGTCCGCTGCACGTTCAAGGGCCCCGTCGATGTCCTTGGTGATTTGTTGCGCAGCCGTTGCGTCCAAGTCGGCAACGATCAAGCTAAAGCGTTCGAGCTTGGCTGTAACTAGGCTATTTGCCGACGGAGGGTTTTTGATGATTGCGTCGAGGAATCTTGTTGCATAGCCGCTCAGGTTGGCTTTCACACGTACTCGCACATCGTCGGCGACTGGCACGGCGGTGATGATTGCTGTTAAGTCGCGATCGATTACATCGACGTCGGCAAATAGGTTTTGCCGCGTTCCGCAACCTGCGGCTGGCGCAGCGAGGACATTGCCAGCTTGCGAAGGCGCAGGTGCAGCGCTGACAACCTTTGCTGGGCTGGCTGCCGCAACATGCGAAGCTACTTTCGGGGGCGCTGGTTTGGCCTCTTGCGTACATCCAATCAACGCGGTCGTGAGTAGAGATGCAATCGATATGCAGTGTGCGTATTTCATGGTTCATAGTGACGTAGTTCCAAGGTCTTCGATCTAGCGAGATCGCGCCAATCTGCGGCCTATTCGCGCCGACGCGGGCAACTGCAAGCCGCCAGTGGAACGAGCTGGCCACGTTTTGATCGCTGCAAAAAAGAAATGCGGTCCGACGCGCGCCGGGCAGATCTCGCAACTACCAATTCCGCCACGAGCCGGTTGCATTGCAATCGCACGTAGCGTTACCTGCTTAGTCAATGAGGAGTTTCGCTACGATTTGATAAAACTCACATAACGCGCTGGTGCAAAGCATTCTTGTTGAATGTATTTGCTGAAAAGGGAACTCAGTTCAAGTCTGAGGCTGCCCCGCAGCGGTAATCAAGAACGACCTCCACAAATGGCACTGGCGCAAGCTGGGAAGCCGTGGACAGTAGGTGCTGGAGTAGCCAGCTTGCTTGTAAGCCCGAAGACCTGCCAACGCATTTTACTGACGCCTCGCGGGAGGATAACAAGGTACTGCATGCAGTGACCTGGACGTTCCGCGTTGCGCCATTTCCGCGCCGGAGGAACCCATGCAGTCAGATACGTCACCGCAACTTTCCATTCACGATTCGGGACTCGCATTTGCCGCACCAACGCGCGCGCAAATGCAAAATGAAGCCCACGCGATTCCGCAGGTCAGCGAGCTGGCTCGATCGGATTCGCAACCGCAAACCACTATGCGGGTGACTAAACGCAGCGGTGTTAAGGAGGTGGTAGATGTCAATAAGATCGTCCGCGCTATCGGCCGCAGTTGTGTTGGCTTGGCGGATGTTGATGCGATGCGAGTTGCGACCCGCACCATCAGTGGCTTGTACGACGGCGCGACAACCTCGGAGCTAGATCAACTTTCGATCCAAACCGCAGCTGGCTTAGTCGTCGAAGAGCCGAATTACAGTCGCCTCGCGGCGCGGTTGCTTTCGACTTACATCGCAAAAGAAGTCCGCAATCAAGAAATTCATGCGTTTTCGCAGTCGGTGATTACCGGCCACAGTGTGGGCTTGGTTAATCAAAGGTTGTTAGACGTCGTCGCAAAACATGCACGCAAGCTCAACGATGCAATCGTGCCGTTGCGCGACCATGAGTTCGAGTATTTTGGGTTGCGCACACTTTACGATCGCTATTTGTTGCGCCATCCGATCACGCGCTGTGTGATCGAAACGCCCCAGCATTTTTTCATGCGGATCGCATGTGCATTGACGGAAAACGTCGGCGACGCGCTTGAGCTGTATCAGCTGCTATCGATGTTGGAGTATCTGCCTAGTTCGCCAACGTTGTTCAATGCTGGCACTGCGCATGAGCAATTGTCGAGTTGCTTTTTACTCGATTCGCCGGCCGATCACTTGGAGTCGATTTATCAGAAGTACACCGATGTAGCGTTGCTGTCGAAATTCTCCGGCGGCATCGGCTTGGCGTATCACCGCGTTCGTTCACGCGGTTCATTGATCGAAAGCACCAACGGCAATTCAAGCGGTATCGTGCCGTGGCTCAAGACGCTAGATTCCTCGGTGGCTGCGGTGAATCAAGGCGGCAAGCGCAAAGGTGCGGCGTGTGTGTATCTTGAAACGTGGCACGCTGATATCGAAGGTTTTTTGGAGTTGCGCGACAATACCGGCGACGAAGCTAGCCGAGCGCACAATCTCAATTTGGCAAATTGGATACCTGACTTGTTCATGCAGCGGGTTGAGCGCAATGAGGCATGGAGTCTGTTTGATCCCAAGCTGG
>JAYWHS010000372.1:0-4337 GCA_043777635.1 Kofleriaceae bacterium
GAACTCGCGGACGTAAGAGCTGCGCGGTGCGCGGTGGGCTGCGTTGTGTCATGCTGTATTGGCGTTGGCTCGCTTCGCGGGTGCGGTGTTCGCGCACTCGCTTCGTTCGCACTGCCAACCTCAAACTGTGGATCATTCGTCATCGCATCTGCGGCAACGGCCGGGGCCGGCGCGGTGGCCCCAGCGGGCGCGCGGGTATCGGCTTGGCGCTGCACCAATGCAGTGCTCGCCGCGCCTGCACCTGGCGTTGCCGGCAACAAATCCGCTGCGCTTTTTCCGGCCACCACCCGATCGGCCACCGCATCAGCACTAATTTCATACGCGTCGCCCGCCGCGCCCACGCCGCCTTTCAAATGCACACCAGCGCGCTGCTGCACCACGTGCGCCGCTTCATGTGCCGCGGTGTGCAGCGACGGTGTGCCGGCGAATACCACCCGATCTCCGGTTGCGAATGCTTCGGCGCCCATCGCTTTACTGCCTGCGGTCGCGGCAGTATCGGTGTGCGCTTTGATGTCGCTGAGATCATGCTCACCAAACGATGCCTGAATTTTGTCCGCAAAAGGCAGCGCATGCGAGCTGCCCGAAATGCCGCGCGCCGCCGCCACATG
This sequence comes from Kofleriaceae bacterium, assembly GCA_043777635.1. GTDB lineage: Bacteria > Myxococcota_A > Polyangia > Haliangiales > Haliangiaceae > JABFXX01. Next base: position 609 of record JAYWHS010000372.1, read on the forward strand.
AACGTTCTCACCACTACTTCCGGTTTCGCTTTTGAGTTGGGTAGGGCTGATATTTGCCGACGGTGCATGGTGGACGTTTTCATCCGTTAAGCCACTTTCGAAATATTCGCTAATGGTTCCACTACGTCGCGGATCTTGTTGGCCGAGCAATGCGGGCAGTTGATTTGGACGAATGGTTCGGGGATCGGCAGGTGCCGTCGCCGGATCGATTCCCATTCGGGTATAGAAATCACCCCAATGATTCGTCAGTGAGTGTACGCCATTGGGATCGCGAAACGACATGGTGCCGTCCATCGCTCGAAGCTCTTCTTGCATCGTGTCAAAAATTGGCTGCAAGATGATGAGCTGTTCTTGAAACCCGATGAGCAAATTACCTTCGTGCGCCTTGGCCCTTCGCTGGCTAATTTTCGCCGTTTCCTCAGGAGTGCCGGCTACCGCAGCGGCTTCATCTCCAAGTTTGCGGACTTCCGCATATTTGGCGAATGCCGCCGCCATAAAGCCGTTGGGATCGCCAGCGAAGTTCATCGCTCCAGGTTGGCCATCAGGCGCACCTTGCGCTGCCGAAAGAAATTGGTGCGCAGCGGGTGCGAGGTTTTCATAGATCTCGCGGTTGCCCTGCACCATGTTGGCATACACATGCCGCACGGACGTAATAATTACAGGTGTTGCCACCAACAAGCGTCCAATCAGCGATGCACCATGAAGCGAACATAAGACGAGGGCTACAGGTCCGACAGCGGCTGCTAGATTGATTTCAACTAAAAGTGCAGAAATTTCCTCCATCGCGATGCCCGCTTTAGCAAACGCGAGTTGGACGACTTGTCGAAACAAACCGGGTTGCGAAGCCAAATCCCTCAATCGATTCAGCTGCCGCGCCAATAGCGGCAATTCGGTTATTGGTAGTGATGTGGGTGCGGAAGCCAACGCCTGCAATGTTGGGAGCAAATCGTCGAGAACTTGCAGCCCATTTTGAAGGTTGCGGATTTCTGCGCCAGCCTCACGAGAGGCGTGCTGACCAAACGTGAACCAGTTTGAAACCAGTGGCGTGCCAAAATAACCAGTAAATGCCGAATCAAACGCGTGATAATTTTGATTGATGGCGTGATTGCGGGCCGTTGGATCCGAAATCCTGCCAATGTCCACAACCGCCGGCACAACAAACACATGAGGCCTTGCGGCAGGTGCGGCGGCCGCTGGTGTCAAAGGATTGAGCACAGCATCGATTTCTTGAGAATCTGCATTAGGTTCAGGCCGCTGCAGATTTGGATGTTCAACGCCACGTTGCACGTGGGCGTAGCTCGGTGAACCGGATTCGCCCGAAGCCGATTCGGTTTCGCCAAGACTCAATGTCAACGGCCGTGCCGCCGAGGCCGGCGCAGTCGCCGTGCGCTGCGTTGCTGCGGTAGGTGGAGTTGCTTCCGCAGCTGGCAGCGCACTAATATCCGACGACAGTTGGCGCAGTACCGCCACGGTTTGGGTGGCTTGTACATGATCGCGCAGTGCCGGGCTGCGCAGCAAGTGCGTGGCGCGGATTAGCGCTTGCTGCACGATATCGACGCGCGAGCGAAATTGTGGTGAGTCCGCTGCGCCGCTGGTGACTGCAGCGCGGTGCACGAGTTCTAGTGCGCTGGCCATTTCACGCAGGGCTTGCAGCGTCATCTGCGTCGGCTGGTCTACGGCATGATCGTGACTGGGGTGTTCAACATCGGCCCGCGCGATTTTGCCGATGGCGACCGGCGGCTGTGCAGCGTCGTGTTGCTCCAGCGTGCGCTTGCCAAGTTCTTGCAGGCGACGCTGAGCTTCGGCTTGGCGTTGCTCTGCAGGCGAGGGCCCTTCGCGCATGTCATACATCGCGCACTCGTTTCGCCAGCAGCGCACCGTTGCAATCGGCCCCAGATCCCGGTGTGGCGGTCACATGCATACCGACACAACGCCGCGCGGCCTGGATCTTCCAAGAAAAATTGAAAAATGTTCAGGCCGCTGTAGTGGGCCGCCTACGGGGCTGCTGCAAAGACCATCACATGGTCGATCCATGCTTGATCTTCGACCGTCGCGGTTTTGCGCAACTCAGCGACGGCCTGCGCTGGCGCGAGGCCAAGGTTCAGCTTGGTACGCAACGCGGCAAAATATCTTGTGGCCGCAGCATCGAGAATCGCAACATCAACGGCGATGACCGCCCGTGCGCCGGCGGCAATAAATGCGTCGGGCAAGCCCCAGCGTTCGCGTAACTGCGGCGCTACGGTCGCGGCTCGACAAGCCGCGAGCACCACTACCGGCGCACCGTGTAAAACCGAGTTGCGAACCTGTCGCGCAGTGAGTGCAAACGTGCCGCGGTCATCGGGTGATAACAATAGCTGGGTCGCTTCGTCGCCGTGTGCGGCCGCCAAACCATGTACATGAAATTCAGCGTAGGTTGCGTTGGCCAGCACTTGCAACACGCGCGCCGGTGTCGCGTCGGCACCGCTGACCACTACGTCAAATGCTGATCGAGCGTCGAGCATGGCGCTCAGCCCGGGCAATACCACATTGCTTGGTGGCGGCCGCACGTCGGCAACTAACAAACGTGAGCGGCCAGGCATCGCTGCGCCAAGCACCGCAGTCGGCCGCCGTGCACCCATGAACTGCCACACCATATCGCGCGGTAACAGATCCGAGCGACCATGCAGCGGCGGCCGCGCCGTCACGTCAATGGCCGGGCACGCTCGCAACGCGGTTAGGCCAGCCAACGGCAGCCGGTCAGCGAGGGTTGCTTGCAACTCGGCCGGCGTGACGCGTTGTTGCAAGCCCCACGTCGAGGTTGGGGTTTGCGCACTCACCGTGAGTAGATCGTCGTCGAGGCTTGCCACCAACGCGCATGCACCGGGCGCGCTCGGCGTCGCCGGTAACGCCCCATACATTTCGGCGTGGGCGTGTTGTAGCACGCTGGGCCAATCGCGTTCGGCGCCAGCATTGGAAATCACCGTGGCAAACGCCCAGGTCCGCAACGCTGCAACCAGCGGTGGCGTATCGCCAGCCAGCGGCAGCTTGGTCGATGTATCCAGCCAGGCTACCAGCGTGGCTTGGCCTGGCGCGCCTTGTAACCGCGCGGCTGCGACGCGTGCGACCTCGTGCATGTCAGCGTCGTCGGCGTGTTGCGCCAGCTCAATCCATTGCGCGGCCCGGGCTTGATCCGCGACCTCAAGCGAGCGGCGGGCCAAATCAACCGCAGTTGCTAGGCCCAGCATGTCGGCTTGGGCTGGACACGTTGGGTCAACCAGCTTGGAAATTTTGGGCAAGGCTTGGCGCACGCCGATCCAATCGTTGGCCAGCAACGCAAGGTTCGCTTGACCAATCGCTGCGTAGTGCGTCAACGCGCAGTCCCCAGGGGTGCGCGCAATATCGGCAAACTCCGCTTGCGCTCGGGCCAACCGGCCGCGCCGCCGCAAGATCTCAGCGCGAAACGCACGGGCATTGGAATGATGTTTTGGTGCCCCGGCTTGATCAAACCAGGTTATTGCTTGCGTGATAAAGGGTTCGGCTTCGTCGTCGCGGCCGTTGCTAACCAGGGCTTCGGCTAAGGCTTGCGCAATGCTGCCGCAGCGGAGTTCTAGTCCGGTTTTCGGACATTGAAGCAGCAGCGCCCGTAGCTGGGCTTGGCCGCCATCGGGTTCGCCTTGCGCAACGGCTTTAGCGCGCAACATGTCAAACCATGGATCTTGCCAGGTGGCAATGGTGCGTCGCAGGGTGCGC
>JAYWHS010000373.1:0-4335 GCA_043777635.1 Kofleriaceae bacterium
CAAGGCGTCGAAGCCCAGACCTTGGCCAACGTGTATGTCGCCCTCGACAACAACCTCGCTATCGTGCCGGTGCTCAACAAAATCGATTTGCCGGTGGCGCGCCCCGACGAAATCAAAAAGCAGATCGAAGATACGATTGGCCTCGATGCCTCGGATGCATGTTTGGTCTCGGCCAAAACCGGCATCGGCATCCACGACATGCTCGAAGCAGTGGTCAAGCGCATTCCACCGCCGGTGGCCGACCGTGAAGCTCCGATGTCGGCGTTGATCTTTGACAGCTGGTACGATTCGTTCCGTGGCGTTGTGGTCTTGGTTCGAGTCATGGCGGGTCGGGTCAAAAAAGGCCAAAAGCTGCGTTTTTGGGCTACCAACCAAGTTTACGAATGCACGATGACCGCAGTGCGCAAGCCTGGCGCTGTCGAAGTGGACTGCATTGAAGCAGGTCAAGTCGGCATTGTCGCTGCCGCTATCAAAGACATTGCTCACGCTCGGGTCGGCGACACTATGACCGACCACGAAAATCCGTGCGCAGCGCCACTCGCCGGGTTTAAAACCGTGCAACCGATGGTGTTCGCAGGGTTGTTTCCCGTCGATGCGGCCGATTATCAGAACTTGCGCGATGCGTTGGGCCGCTTGGTGCTCAACGATGCGTCAGTTACGTTTGAACCCGAAACTTCCGTTGCCTTAGGCTTTGGGTTCCGCACTGGATTTTTGGGCTTGTTGCACATGGAGATTATCCAAGAGCGACTCGAACGCGAATTCAATCTCAACCTGATTACCACCGCGCCGAGTGCGCAGTATCGGATCGGCTTGGAAGGCGGCGAAGTTATCATCTGTGATAACCCTGCGAAAATCCCTGATATCGGGAAATTCAAGACGATTGAAGAACCGATCATCACAGCGACGATTCACCTGCCACAAGAATACGTCGGTGCCATCATGCAACTATGCCAAGAGCGGCGTGGCATGCAACAAGGCTTGCACTACGATCCGGGTGGCCGGGTTCGCGTAGTATACGAGATGCCGCTGGCTGAAGTAGTTTTCGGCTTCTACGATCGCCTCAAAACCATGTCGCGTGGCTATGCTTCGTTGGATTATGAACCAGCCGGTTACCGCGAAAGTGACCTGGTCCGCCTCGATGTCATCATTAACGGCGAACGCCTCGATGCCTTGTCGATCGTGGTGCATCGCGACAGCGCGTATCACCGTGGTGTTGACTTGTGCAGCAAGATGAAAGATGTCGTGCCACGTCAAATGTTTGATGTGGCAATCCAAGCGGCAATCGGCAGTCGCATCATTTCGCGCAGCACCGTGAAGGCTATCCGTAAGGACGTAACTGCCAAATGTTACGGTGGCGACATCAGTCGTAAACGTAAGCTCTTAGATAAGCAAAAAGAGGGCAAAAAGCGCATGAAGTCGGTGGGCTCGGTAGAGTTGCCTCAAGAAGCGTTTTTGACTGTGCTAAAAGTAGACTAGATTCACAATGCCTAAAGCTGCTTCGATAGATGGTCGAGTCCGCAAAGAGACCACGGTGCTGGTAGCGCAGGCTAAGGCGTTGTTGGCAGCCAAGACCAAACACGAGAGCCAAGACAGGCTAGCAGTGGCGATGGAGCGAGCGCAACACGCGCTTACGGCCAACGACGTCACTCAGATGCGCCGCGTATTGCCGGCGTTGGATGCGCTTGTCGATCAGGTGGCTCCGGTGTCCGGTAAATCGGCCGGCCTTGAATATTTCGAATCCATCGCGGTGGCCATCGTGATCGCTTTGTTGTTGCGAGCGTTCGTGGTCGAAGCCTTCAAGATTCCGTCGAGTTCAATGTATCCAACTCTCGAAATTGGCGACCACATTTTCGTCAACAAGCTGGTCTATGGGATGCGCATGCCGTTCACTGGCAAAAAGTTATTTACGACTCGGAGTCCACACCGCGGCGAGGTCGGCGTGTTCATCCAGCCGTGCATTGGCAACAAGGATTACATCAAGCGCATCGTTGCGGTGGCTGGCGATACCGTCGAGGTTAGGTGCGATATTTTGTACATTAATGGTCGCGCCGTGCCACACGTTGCGCAACCTGGCACCTGTAGCTACGAAGATTTGGAAAACGGCGCATGGCGGGTAAAGACCTGCCAGCGCTTCGCAGCCGAAGTCGGTGGCTTCGGTTTTAATGTGTATCAACAAGGTGAAATCGGCGATCACGATTTCCCGGACCGCGACGGTCCGGCACCGAGTTGTGCCAATCAAGGTGGACTCGGCCCAGATTCTGCGCTGCAAGCCTTAGGCAAAGTGGTTGTCACCGATGAACACGCTGCGGCATGTGCGCAACAAGCGCATTACGTTGTGCCCGCTGGCCACGTTTTTGCCATGGGCGACAATCGTGATAATTCGCTCGATTCGCGATACTGGGGCGCGGTTCCGGTCGACAATATGAAAGGCAAAGCCACTTTTATTTGGCTGTCGTTCAAAGAGTGGGGCTGGACGCCGATGTCATGGCGCACCGACCGGATGGGTAACTTCGTCCACTAAGGTGCACGAATTCGCCAAGCCAGTTCGTCCATCCATTGGCTGGCGACAACTGTTCTGCACAACATCGGAGTGATCTGATAATTGGCTGGACCAATAACGCCGCGTCATCAAAAAATTACAATTGTGAAAAATCTTGAGGGCTTGGGCTGGCTGCGTATGAAACTACGCACCATGTCACCAATCCGACTCACCAAGCGTGAGACCAAGAGATCATACATTCCGCAAAGATAACTCTAGACTTGCCTGTCATTTTGAGTAAAGTCGCGGCCGTAACTCAACCCTAGACTGACACGTCAGTCTAGCTCTCATCCCGAGTCCCTCAGGAGCGTTCATGGCCACGATTTCACCAGACAAAAAGTACGTCATCGGTATCGATGTTGGTTCCACCACGGTGAAGATGACCGTTGTCGAACCGGACTCCAAAGAGATTATTTGGAGCAAGTACCTGCGTCACGAAACCCGTCAGCCTGAAATGACGCGTGACATGCTCAAAGACATCCATTTGGCATTCCCGGAACTCAAGAACGAGCAAATTCGTTGCTTCATCACTGGCTCAGGTGGTGGACCAATCGCTGCCCAGTTGGGCGCGAAGTTTGTGCAAGAAGTAAACGCCGTCACGATGGCTGTTGAAAAAATGCATCCAGATGTCGGTTCGGTGATTGAGCTCGGCGGCCAAGACGCCAAGATCATCATGTTCAAAACCGCCAAAGAAACCGGCGACAAGACCGCGCAGACCTCGATGAACGACAAGTGCGCATCGGGCACCGGTGCAACCATCGATAAGTGCTTCATTAAAGTCGGGATGCCGCGTGAAGAGGTTTCGGTCCTCAAATTCGACCCAACCAAGCTGCACCACGTTGCCGCCAAATGTGGCGTGTTCGCTGAGACAGACATCGTGAACTTGGTGAAATCGGGCATTCCACGCGCTGAGATTATGAACTCCCTGGCCGATGCCATTGTGAGTCAAAACCTTGCCGTACTTACCCGCGGCAATACCCTCAAGAGCAAAGTGTTGTTGCTCGGTGGGCCAAATACTTATTTGCCGTTTCTGCAAGAATGTTGGCGCCTGCGCATCCCGGAAACCTGGGCTGAGCGCGGTTACGAGTACGACAAAACGGTACCAATCGAAGAATTGATCTTCGTTCCAAATAATTCCGAGTACTACGCCGCCTATGGCGCTGTGTTGTTCGGCTTGTACGAGCCAGAAAATATTGGCAAGTATCGCGGCCTTGAGCCACTCGAAGAATTCATCAACCACGGCCGTAAATCGAAACTCGGCGAATCTGCCGGCGCAGGCTTGATTGAGCACGACTCGGAACGAGTTGCGTTTGAACACAAGTACCGCACCCCAGATTACGAAGATGCAATCCTTGAATCAGGCAAGACCTATCGCGGCGTCATTGGCCTCGACGGTGGCTCAACCTCCTCGAAATGCGTTTTCATCGACGAAAACGAAAACATCATCAAGAAGGTCTACACCCTGTCCAAGGGTAATCCTATTTCGGACATGAAAGACATGTTCACGGATATGAAGGCATGGGCGACTGCCCAAGGCGCAACGTTGGAAGTCACCGGCTTTGGCGTTACGGGCTACGCTGGCGATGTGCTTGAGAAATCGCTCGGTGCCGATGCTAACATCGTCGAAACCGTCGCTCACATGATGAGTTCGAAGCGTTGGTTTCCGAATGTCGACGTGATTTGCGACATCGGTGGCCAAGACATCAAAGTTATGTTTATGCAGAACGGCGATGTGAAAAACTTCCGCCTTTCGAACAGCTGCTCGGCCGGTAACGGCATGTTGCTGCAAGCCATGG
>JAYWHS010000374.1:0-4334 GCA_043777635.1 Kofleriaceae bacterium
GAGCGAACGCTCGAAGCGGGGCCCAGAAATGGAGCGAACGAGCGAACGCTCGAAGCGGGGCCCAGAAATGGAGCGAACGAGCGAACGCTCGAAGCGGGGCCAAATTGTTGCGACGATCATTTTTAATCCTGGCCACACGTTAGGTGCGATCAGTTACTGGTTGCGCGACCACGATGCTGTGTTCACTGGTGATACGTTGTTTGGTGCTGGCTGTGGCCGCATGTTTGAAGGCACGCCGACGATGATGCACGCTTCGCTGATGCGCCTTGCGACGTTGCCAGCGTCGACGCGGGTTTATTTTGGTCATGAATACACCGCTGCGAATTTACGATTCGCAGCCTTGGTGACGCCGCACGACGCCGCCGTGCAAGCGCGGGTTGCGGCTAGCGCTGCGATGCTGGGGCAGGTTACAACCCCAACGTTGATGGGTATTGAGTGTGCAAGTAATCCGTTTTTGCGCTGTGGCGAAGCAGCGGTGATCGCTGCGGCATCGACCAGAGCGCCAGGCGCCACGGCCGGTGCAGCCACGTTTGCAGCGCTGCGTGAATGGAAAAACCAAGCGTAGATCGCTACGGCATTAGCGCGGTGCGGCTGCGATGTTGGTTGATCCACGCCTGGGTACTTGCGGCCGTGATCCGCAATGAACTCTCCATATCAGCAACGATACTTTTTTCGATGCGGCCGCCCAGCAGCGGTACTTCGATCGTCACCGTGCCTTGGTACAACCGTTGGATCAAGCGCCAGTTGTCAGTCGCTGGTCCCGCTCCATGGAGCGGGCCTTGATCCGTCAGTTGATAATCAACCGAGATTAACGCGCGGCCTTTGAGCAGCGAAGGTCGGATCTCGACGGTCATGCGATGTTGGGCTTTGAACCAACGCAGGGATTCGGTGTAGTGCAATTCGCCTGCAACCAACGGCCGAAACAGGGCAGGGAGTTGGCGTTTGGGTACCACCCGACATACTCGCACTAGCTCGCTGGCACCGTCGGTGAATTCGAGTACCGTGCGCTCAACGATATCAACTTCGCGATCTTGCGCCAGCGCAAATTCCGGGTCGAAATACGATTCGAAAATCGTGGCGATAGCCGGCGCTTGATAGTCGTGCACGAAGTGAAACGTTTGCATAACGTTACCTTAGGCCGCGCCGCTAGCGACGCGTTTGGCTTCTAGTTCGCCCCACCGCGCGTACAGCCGATCGATTTCGACTTTACTGGTTTCGAGCTTGGCCAACAGGGCCGGGACTTCGCTTGCCCGTTCTTTAAACACGGCGCCGTCATTAAGCAATGCTTCCAGGTCGGCAACTTCGGTTTCGATCTGGTTGATGGTGCTTTCCATCTCGGCCAGCTCTTTATTCTCGCGAAACGACATTTTGACCGGCTTGGTTGCCGGTGCGCCAGTGGTCGAGCCGCTGCGTGAGTTGCCATTTTCACCGCCGCCGCCGGATTTTTTGCTGGCGGGTGCGATGCCGGCCGCGAGATTGTGGGCTGCGATCCGGGCCATCTTGTTGGCTTTGGCTTTGGCCTCGTAGGCGCTGTAGTCGCCTTCGTAAAACACGACGTTGCCGTCGCCTTCAAACGCCAGAATGCCGGTGGCAACTCGGTCGAGAAACCAACGATCGTGCGACACAATCAGTGCACATCCTGGAAACTCAGCCAACGCGTATTCGAGCGCGCCCAAGGTGACCAAGTCGAGATCGTTGGTTGGTTCGTCGAGAACCAACAGATTGCCGCCGCGCCGCAATAGCTTGGCAAGTTGCACGCGATTACGTTCGCCACCCGAGAGTTGCCCGACTTTGACGTCCATGGCTTCTTCCGCGAAGCCGAGTTGGCGCAAAAACGTCCGAACGTGAATCTTGAAACCTTCGATTTCGATGTGATCGGAGCCTTCGGCGACTTCTTGCAGCACGGTGTTGGTGTCGACCAGATCGCTGCGACCTTGTTCGAGGTAGGCCGCTTTTGTATTTTGGCCAACCACAACTTTGCCGCTGTCAGGTTTAGCTTCGCCCAAAATTGTTTTGATCAACGTTGATTTGCCAACGCCGTTTTCGCCAACGATGCCGATGCGATCACCAGGCTTCATGGTGAGCGTGAGATCGCGAAACAATACTTTGCCACCGATACTGCGCGTGGCTTTGGTCAGCTCAACGATGGTGTTACCGAGGCGTGGGCCGGTCGGCAAGCGTAAATCCATGCCGCCGGGCCGTTTGTCGTCGGTAGTCGGTGCGGCTTCATTAGCGGCGTCGAAACGATCGATGCGGGCTTTGGCTTTGGTGCCGCGGGCTTGTGGTGCGCGGCGGATCCAATCGATTTCACGGCGGATAAACGATTGCCGTTGGTACTCACCTTCAGCATCGCGGGCATGGCGCTCGGCTTGGACCACCAGAAATTCGGAGTAATCGCCTTCGACGCAATGGGCGCGACCGCGATCGATTTCGATGATTCGGGTCGCCACGCGGTCGAGAAAATATCGATCGTGAGTGACTACTAGCAGCGCGCCGCGCCAGGCCGCGAGACGACCTTCAAGCCAGGCCACAGTTTGCGCATCCAAGTGGTTGGTCGGTTCGTCGAGAGCGAGGACTTCGGCTGGCGACAACAACGCATGGCCCAATGCAACCCGGCGACGCTCGCCAATCGACAAATTTTCGATCAACGAATCCATCGGCGGGACGCGTAACGCCGCCGCGATCGTGTCGATTTCGTGATCTGCGACACCTTCGCGCACAATGGTTGAACGCACCGTTGCACCAGGCGCAAAACGCGGCTCTTGCGCCACATATTCGAGCACCAGGCCGCGACGCCAGGTGATCACGCCAGAGTCAGGTTCGAGCGCGCTTGGGTCATCGCGATCAACCCCAGCGCCGCGTACCAACATTTTCAACAAGGTTGATTTACCTGCGCCGTTGGCCCCAATCATGCCGATGCGGTCACGATCGCCGACGGCGAACGACACGCCTCGCAGCAGCTCGCGCCGCGCTAGGCGCTTATGCAAATCGGAAACAGTTAAGATGGTCGCCACGGGCGGGTTCTAGCACAGTGCGATACCCGCAAGGGGTACACGATGGACCATTCCCGGTCCCACTACCGCCGACAAGTTGCCGGCATTCACCATGCAAAGCGTTTCGCCCGGGCGGAGGACTTGCGCCTTGCGGTCAGCCTTTGGCCGACGATGTCGCGCGACCCGAGTCCTTTGTACAATAACCGCAAACCTTGTGCTAGAAACGCGGTTATGACCTCGACGTCGCAAAAGCTCATTACTGCGGTTGCTGGTATTTCAACCGTGACTTCGATTTGGCTGTACCTCGATAATCGTTCCTTGCGTGGCACGGCGCAAAAACAGTCTGCGGCACTGGTGGCCAGCCAAGCAAGCAAAGCGGACCCTTGGAACCAGCCGACCTCACCGGGTGACACCGGCGGCGGTGTGCGCGCATCGCGGACCGGTGCTATTTCGGCGCCCGAGATGCCGGTTTTAGCGGAGCCACCCAAAGAATCGCGCATGAATCGGCGCGCTCGGATGACCGAAGAATTTGCTGCAATGTTCGGCCGGCTCGACGGTGAAACTGACGACGAGTACAAAGCGCGGGTCATGCCGCTGGTTAAAGTTGGTCTCGACAAACGCCGCACATTGTTGGCGAACAATCGCGCCGCCGCTGAAGCCAAAGCTGGCGTCACGCCAGAACAACACGCTGCCCTCGACAAAGCATTTGGCAAGACATTTACCGATGTGATCGATTACGCCAATACAGCGGTTAAAGACGGCCAAATTTCTCCCTATGAGCGCAACGTTTCGGGTTGGTTGGAGTTCGCAGGTGGGTTAGGCGGCATGCTCAATGAAACCGAGGGCGGCATCAAAAAGATTCTATCGGCCGAGCAGATCAAAGCCATGTCATCGTCGGGATTTGAATGGGGCGAATATCTGGGTGTCTCAGCACCGTGGGAAGATCTCAAGCCACCACCACCGCGCCCGCGTTAAATTGCGAACAGCGGCGACAATTGTTTAGTTGCCGATGCGCTTGGTCTTCAAGCGCACAATTTTGGCTGCCTTGACGCCGCCTTTGTCAGGATCGGAGGCTGGTTGTTTGCTGCCATCGGCCATGACGCGGATGAATTGTTCGATGGCTTCGCCGGCTTGCTCAACTACGGTGTGGCCGCGTTTGCGCAGTTCGGCGACGACGGCGGATCCAGGTTGCTGCACCAAAAGTTCGTCGGGTGACCATTGGTGATGCAACCGTGGTGCTGCAACTGCTTGTTCGGCTGACAGCCCACGGACAAAACTGTTGAGTAAAACTTGAATCGTGCCGGAGATGATCAGCGGGCCACCCGAGCCACCGGCACAGCC
>JAYWHS010000375.1:0-4323 GCA_043777635.1 Kofleriaceae bacterium
TCGCAGTAACCGGCATCGAGCTGTCGGATTTAATCAAACGTTCGAACTCGACAAAACGTTTGCGCGAGCAATTGGAACGCCGCAGCGATGCACGTATCAGCGCTGCGTTCGCCGAAGCAGGTATTACCGAAGAAGATTTGCAAGACAAAGCAAAACTGGAGCGACTCGAAGCCAAGGTGATGGCGGAAGTATCGCGGCAGCATGGCGAGCTAGGTCACGCCGCTGCTGATTACAAACAAGAAGCGGAAACTGGCAACTGGGTGATGCGGTTTCCAGCCGGTGTCTTTGGCGTTAAGCGTGAGACTCGCATTGGCCTTGAGCTGTTGCGTTCACATGAGTTTATGGAAATGCGCAAGGTGTCGGCTGGCATGCGCGCCACGATTAGCTCGCCGATGGTGTTGACCATTGATGATAGCAAGAGTGAACCGCGTAGCATTGGTAGCTTCGAGGACTTAGCGGTTTACGTCGAAGAGTTAGGTCGTAAAGGCCTACAGATCCAACGTTACAAAGGCCTTGGCGAAATGAATGCAGAGCAGTTGTGGGAAACCACAATGGATCCAACCAAGCGAAATTTGCTCAAAGTTAAAGTCGAAGAGATGGAAGAGGCTGACAAAATCTTCACCAAACTCATGGGTGATATGGTTGAACCTCGTCGAGAATTCATCGAGGAAAATGCACTTAATGTGCGCAATCTCGACGTCTAAATATTCCGCATCGACTTGAACAAGGGTCCACACAGTTGGCGGCTTCGCCGGCGCGTGTTCGCTGCCGCTGCTCTGAGGCTCCGTAATGGCGGAGAATGCAGCTATGGCACAGGCTGTCATTGCAGCTGGCGTCACCGGCTTGCTACGCTGCCTCGGTGAAAACATCAACACCAACACCGACGCAAGCTCGTGAGCTATTTGAAGTCGCGTTACGTGCACGCGGCGTGACTGTCGTTCAAGTTGATGGTGGCTATGAAATCCATCGCGATGGCGGCGTCTTGATTGCCAACATTGAAAATCTTGTGCGGCAATATGTTGTCACCGGTGACGTCGGCTTGATCGAGAGTTTTGTTGATCAGCTTGTCGGTGGTGGCGACGGGGCAGCTAGCGGCAGCATTGAAGCGCCGACGTGGGACGAAGTACGCTATCGGATCTATTGGTCACTTGAAGCACGCGATGTTGAAATTGGCGACGCGTTGGCCGCTACGGTGTCGCGCGATGTCCGCAAAGTGTTGGTATGGACCGACCCCAATGAGAGTCACTATACGTTTATCACGCCGGCGCAGATTGAAGCCTGGGGCGTTGATGCCGAGGCCGTGATGGCTCGGGCCCAGGACAATCAGGCTTCATTACTCGATGGAAAATCGATCGAGGTCAGTGAGCTTGAAGAACGTAAGGTGGGCATGATTCCGATAGCCACCGGACTCAAAGCCTCGGCAATTTTGGCAGGCAACTTCAAGGCCTTCGTGGGTGACGCGATTGCGTGGCCGGTTTATGTGGTGGTGCCTTGTCGTGATTTCGCGCTGATCTTCGCACAGCGAGATCAGGAGCTGATCGATAAAGTAGGGCCGGTAGTTTTGCGCGAGTTCCAGGACAGCGGGTATCCGATTACCGCCGAAATCTTTGCGATCGATGACGCTGGCATCAAGGCGATCGGCAAGTTCGAAGTGTGATTGCCAAGTCGCCGCCGCTGTCACTGCGACGCACTCGCACGCAGCTGTTGCAAGGCAAAAAAAATCAGCTGAACCCAAAGGTTAGCTGATCTGTTGCAGGTGGCGGGGAGCCACGCTTGGTTCAGATTGGTTGTGGATTTGGGTTGCAGGTCTCGTTGCAGTTTGCACGGCCATCGAGATCCGAATCGGTATCAAGCACACCGCAACCACATTAGCCAGGCGACAACTTGTTGAAGTCGTTCGGGCATTGATCGTTACAATCAGGCGTGCCATCGAGATCCGAATCGGTTTCTGAAATACCACAGCCGCATTGGCCAGGGACGAGCTTGTTAGCGTCGTTGTCGCAGTCTTCGCAAGCATCGCCAGCTGAGTCGCCGTCGGCATTTTCCTGACCGAGGTTGGCAACTGCTGGGCAGTTGTCGGAACCATCAGGAATCGTATCCCCATCGGCGTCGGCGATTTCACACGCATCGCCGATACCATTGCTGTTCAGGTCAGCTTGGTTAGTATTGGCCACCGTTGGGCAGTTGTCGCGAAAATTTGGCACCGTGTCGTTATCGGTGTCGGTGCGCAAGCTGGTTTCCAAGCGCATTGCGACTTGTAAGTTGGAGGTTGGCGTTACTCTGATGTATCCCGTAGCAGCTACGCCCGTGGTTACGTGTAGATCGCGAAAGCCAAGTACAAATCCCGATAATTTGATCTGCATGCGGTAGCAGTTGTTGGCTGGCAACGGAATTGCGCCGACATTTTTGCTGAAGTAATAATAGGGCGAAGCCGCTGTTGGATAAACTAAAACTCCTCCAAATGGACCGACAACAGACCCAGTGGTGTTATTGGCGTTGGTGCAATTTGCCAACGGCAGGAATTCATAGCTGAGCTGCGTCTTGAAGCCACCGTCAAAGGTCCCTGGGAATGAAGCTGGTGGGTTTCCGTAGGCGCCCAAGAAGTAGAAACCTGGTGTACCGCCGCTGTTGTTGCCATCACTGAGCAACGTTTGAGACGTGGTTGATTCGCTGGTGTTGTCTTCGGAACCACACGCGGCCGTCGCTAAAAGTATCGAAAAAGATTGCTGCACTTATTTTCATATAGACCCTCCAGCGGACCGTATTCGCTTGTTCCGGGCTTATAAAATAATGTTACGTACAAGAATAACGGCGAGTGTAGCAGCTGGCGGTCGGCCGTGCGAGCTAGCAATCGGCGCTGTTGTAACCACTGATCGCGCAGCAAATCCGATGCTGACGCAGGAATTTGGCGCGACTGCAAAAGCATTTGCCTGCGCATAAACGGCGCATACACGTTAGGCAAAAAGCTGTCTGTGGTGGTGCGAGGTACTACGAGATGCCGCGGATCTTGCCGTTTTTGTGACCGGTAAAGACGCGCTTGGTGTTGCCAATCGCAGCGATGCGCTCAAGCGCCAAGTTATCGGCGGCTTTGTAGGTTGGAATCTTGCCTTCCGAGGCCGCAGTGTAAACGCGTTGCAGAATAGTGAAAATGCCTTCAGCGTGTTGCAGTGCGCGATCGGCATTATAGCCTTCAAGCTCATTGGCAACATTGATTAGCCCACCGGCGTTGATGACGTAGTCTGGGGCATACAAAATGCCTTTGTCTTGAATCATTGGCGCGGCGATTTTGTCGTCTTCGAGTTGGTTATTGGCAGCGCCAGCGATCACTTTGCATTTGAGCCGAGGCAACGTCTTGGCATTGACCGTTGCGCCAAGCGCGCACGGTGCAAAGACATCACAATCGAGATCGTAAATTTCTTCTGGGCTAACTGCGGCACAACCGGTATCGCTGGTCACGAATTTGACGCGATCAGCATCGATATCGCAAACTGTAACTTTGGCTCCACTTTGCACCAAATGTTTTGCCAAGTGATACGCGACTTGACCGGCACCTTGGATTGCGACTTTTTTGCCACTGAGATCATCCTTGCCGGTAATGAATTTCATTGATGAGCGAATGCCGTGGAAAACGCCGAAAGCGGTGACAGGCGATGGATCGCCCGAGCCGCCGAGCGCGCGACTAATACCGGTGACGTGTTGGGTTTCCATGCGAACCCACTCCATATCGCGCACCGACGTGCCGACGTCTTCGGCAGTGATGTAACGCCCGCCAAGGCTGTCAACGTAGCGACCGAATGACCGGAACAATTGTTCGGTCTTATCTTTTTTGGCGTCGCCGATAATTACGGCTTTCCCGCCACCAAGATTCAGGCCAGCGACGGCGGCTTTGTAGGTCATGCCGCGCGATAAACGCAGCACATCGCGTAGCGCGTCTTCTTCGCTTGCGAAACTCCACATCCGGGTACCGCCAAGAGCTGGGCCCAACGTGGTGTTATGAATTGCAATGATTGCTCGGAGCTTGGCCGTGCCGTCGTAGCAGTGGACGACTTGTTCGTGCTCGCGAAGTTCCATTTGTTCGAAGACGTTCATTGTATTTTCCTGGTGAAGACGCGCGCACACTAGCCCGCCGAAAACCAAATCGGTAGCGCTATGTTCCGAATTTATCGCGAGTGATTTGCCGCGCTGCGGCATGAATTCGGAACTTGATGGGTGCGTAAAATTGGTGACAGTTTACGCCGGTGTATTAGCTAAAGCGCGCGGTGCGCTGCTGCGGCAAAAATCGCGCTGTGATGCGATGCATCATTAAGTCGGACCACTTGTAGT
>JAYWHS010000376.1:0-15545 GCA_043777635.1 Kofleriaceae bacterium
ACCGCGTCGGAATAGCAATTCAAGATTTTCATCGTGATCGCTCGTGATCTCAACACGGCGACGCAAGATTTCCACCAAGTCGTCGTACATCCCAGCGCCCAGATACAAGCGATCGAGCGAGGCCAACGCGTCAGCGTCGGTGGCCGCAACTTCAAGAACCCGCAGATGGGTCTCCACGGCTTTGGCAACGTCGCGCTGCTCAAATTCATAAACCCGAGCGAGACGAAGCAAGCTTTGCCGTTGCAGTTCACCATCAGTGTTGCGGGCCAATGCTTGGGTGTAAACCCCGACCAGCTCGTCCCAACCGCCGGTGTCTTTGGCTAAGCGCTCAATATGCTCGCCGGCGGCTTCCCACCGTGGATCTTCAATGTACGCCTGGCCCCACCATGCCGAAGCTCGGCCTGCGTCAAACAAGCGATGCTCGGCCAATTCAGCCAAGCGTTGGAACATGGATTGACGCTCGGTGCCTTGCAGCGAGGCGAGTTGCACTTGAAATAGCCCGTGCAGCTTTTCGTTTTCGTTTGCGGTTTCGTAGAGCGGCTCAAGGATGGCACCGATTTGCGCCTGATGATGTCCGCCGTGGAACATTTGCTCCAACGCCGCGATCGTTTCAACATGGGTTGGATTCGCGCTGATAATTTCGCGATAGACCTCAACTGCGCCTTTGCGATCGCCTTGTCGGTGTTCCAGCGTGCTGCCCAAGCGATACTGCAACGTTGCCACTTCGGCGTCGTCTTCAGCCAATTGGATTTCACGGCGTAAAATTTCCGTGAGCTCGGGCCAGGCTTGGCTTTGGGTATACAGACGATCCAACGCCAGCACGGCTGGCTTATTGTCGAATTCGACATCCAGAATGCGACGATAGGTCGCGATCGATGCAGGGACATCGTTGATCTCTTGCTCGGAAATTCGCGCCAACCGAGCCAACAAGTCGACTTGGCGTGGCACGTCGAGCGACTTCTCGGCTTCGGCGGCATACAGCTTGGCCAACACCGGCCAACGATTGGTCAGCGCTGCGAGGCGTTCGATATGCCCCAACGTCAAGTTGTTGCTGGCGTCATCTTTAAGCGCACGTGCGTACGCATCGAACGCTGGGTCGGCGGCACCGAGCCGTTGTTCGTGAAGCACCGCAATGCGATGCAACAGTTCAACGCGGGTAAGCGGATCATCGGTATGCGTAACCATCACTTCGAGTACTTCGATCAACTTGGCGTATTCGCCGGTTGCGTCGTAGATTGGCTCAAGGACTTTGGCCGCCATGACCGGTTCGTTCTTGCCACGCAACAAACCGTCGAGTGCATGCAACGTTTCAGCGTGTGCAGGATCAAGCTCAAGCGCTTCGCGATAGCTTTCAACTGCGCGGGCTAAGTCACCCAAGCGAGTTTGCCACAAATGACCGATACGGTATTTGAGAGCAACGTGTTCACCAGGCGAATCGGCAAGTTCAACCTGACGTTCCAGGTTGCCGAGCAAGTCGTACCAACGCTCCGCTTGACCATAGAGTCGATCGAGCGACTGAATGGCTGGCAGTTCGTCAGCGTCGATGTCGAGAATGCCTTGGTAGGTCTCGATCGCTTTGGCGACGTCGCCAAGCTCGCGATCGTACACCTGCGCCAACACATAGAGCATCTGCTTCTTATCAGCTGGATCATCGGCCAGCTCGACTTTTTTGGCGTAGATGTCTTTGAGCGGCGCCCAACGTGAAAGCCGGACGTAAATCCGCTCCAGCGCGTTCATCGCCGCGCCATCGTTCTCGTCGATGCGCAGTACTTGATTGTACGTAGCGATCGCGGCGTCGTTATCGCCGATAACTTCTTCTTCGATCTGCGCCGCTCGCAATAACAAAGCCTTGCGTTCGTTGATATCGACGAGGATCTCGCTCTTGCGACGCAACGCTGCGACCAATGCCGGCCAATCCGAGTTGCGCTCATGAATGGCTTGAATGGCCGAAGCGGCATCCACCGCTTGTGGTGCCGTTTGCAAAATACGTTCGTAACTTGCGACCGCAGCTTTGTCGTCGCGTAGTTCGCTCTCTTGCACTTGCGCGCGGCGAGTCAACAAGGCGACTTTAAGTTCATCATCGCTGCTTTCGCTGGCGATGCTATCGTACAAGGCGGCAGCTTGGCTCCACTGGCCCAAGCTGCGGGCTAAGCGCTCGATTTGCCCATGGGAAACGTCGTTGCGTGGATCTTCGCGCAACGCGCGGGCCTGCGTTGCAAACGCGTTGCTGGTGTCATCGCCGCCAATTTCATGCAGCTCGGCGATCTTGTGCAGCAATTCGATCTTGCGCGCCGGATCGTAGCTGTGTTTCGCCATGATCTCGTACACGCCGATTTGCTTCTGCCAATCGCCGCGTGCGTGATAAATCGGTTCAAGAATATTCGCGATGGTCAGTTCATGTTCAGCGATGCTGATCATTCGCTCCAACGCGGCAATTGCCTCGCTGTTCGACGAGTCGACATCAAGTACTTGTCGATAGGTCTCAACCGCCGCGCCACTTTCTGCCAGGTGGGTCTCGCGCAGTTGCGCTAATCGCACTAACAGGGTGACGCGTTCATCGTCGGCTTCAACCAGCAACAGCTGACGCGACAGATTGTCGCCGAGATCGCGCCATTGTTTGGTACCGACATACAACCGGTCCAACGCTCGCAGCGCTGACAGGTCATCCGGTTCTTGGCCAAGTATCTCGTTATACGCTGCGATGGCTTCTTGCGGCGCGTTGAGCCGTTGCTCTTGCAGTTCGGCGATACCAACCAAAAACTTGAGGCGTTCGGTTGGTTCGTTGCTGATATCGACGCGACGCCGATACACTTCAAGCAAGTCTTTGTATTGAGCATCGCGTTGGAAAATCTTTTCCAGCGCATTCAATGCAACCAAATCTTCGGGCTCTTGGCTTAGCGCCTTGCGGAAGAATTCGACCGCTTTGCCACTGTCATGCAGGTGTTCTTCATAGTTGCGAGCAACTTTGCCACAGAGCTCATGTGCCAACGAAGGGTCGACAGCTTTACTGATGGCAGCTTCGAACAGCGCATTGGCACGTTTCCAACCGTTCTCGATGTGCGGAGCGAGGTCTTCAATTTGGATCTTCGCAATATCAACCGATGGATCTATGGCGAAGCAACGCGCATGCGCGTCGAAAGCCTTCTCCGCGTTGCCTAAGTTGCCACGTTGCAGCTCGCCGATACGCAACAACAACGAAGTTTTGCGCAACGAATCGGTTTCCGCTGCAAGTTGAATCTCGTGGATGCCTACCAGAGCCTCCCACGATCCAAGTTGCTCATACACCGGCTCTAAAACGCCGGCCACCGCTAAGCGATGCTTGTCGTCGGTGGACGTAGCCAAGCGGCGTTCCAACGCGAGCCGAGCTTTTTCGTAATTAACGTCGATATCAAGGATATCGCGATACGCGTCCAAGGCACCGGCCGCATCATTCAATTGCGTTTCGCGAATTTGGCCCAAGCGATACTTGGTTTCCAAATGCAGCGCCCGATTGTCGTCGGGCCCATTGGCCAACAGTTGCCGGCTTAAAATGTCGGCCAGTTGCGGCCACATTTGATTGCGCAAATATACTCGGTCGAGCGACGTCAACGCAGCTGGCACATCGCCGGCAGCATCGAGAATTGCTTGATAGGCAACAATGGCTTTCTTATCGTCTTTGACTTCGTCTTCGTAGAGCTGGCCAATCTTCGACTGAATGGCAACGCGCAGGTCACCATCAGAAGTCAGATCCAATTTCCGTTGATAAATATCAAGCAGCTCTTGGTAGCGGCCCTTGCCGAGATACAGACGCTCAAGCGCATCGACGGCCTGTTCATTGGCGTCGTCGATCGCAAGGATCTGACGATTGACTTCAAGCGCGCGATCTACATCGCCCTGCTCTTGTTCAATGACTCGTGCCATTACCAACATCAATGGCAACGCATCAGCTTTATGCTCGAATTTCGGCAACGACGCCGTGTACGCGTCGACCAATTGGTTCCATGCGCCGGTCTCGCCGGCTAGCCGTTCGGCTTCGCTGCGAATCCATTCGGCGTGATGATCTTCGGCGTGGGCGGTAAGCCACCACTGGAACGCAGCGCCTTTTTCTTTAAGCTTCTCTTCGTTGTATTCTGCCAAACGCTTGATGCGTTCTTGGCGAGTGCTCAAATCTTGCGTCGACTTGAGTTGTATTTCGAGCACACCTACCAAGCGCCGTGGATCGCGGCTTGCTTCGTACAATGGAATCAGCGCTTCAGCTGCGACCAGATTGTTTTCGTCGAGGGTCAAAACCTTTTCAAACGCACGTGCGGCGCGATCAGGTTTTTGCAGCTCGTCACGGTACAGCGTGGCAATTTTCATTGCCAACGACAGCCGATGTTGCTCGCTGCCAGCTTCGACTTCGCGTTCCAATACGCGGATGTACTCGTCAAGCTTGCCACGCGAACGATAAAATTCTTCTAGGTCATCCCAGCGACCTTCGGTGACATAAAGTTTCTTGAGAGCATCTTGGGCCCGACGATGATTTTCGTCGATGGCCAACAAGCGCTGCCAAGCATCGATAGCTTTGGCGCTATCTTCGAGCTTCTCCATGTACAAAATACCGAGGCGTTGCAACGCATCGGCGCGAGCTTTGTCGTCGGGCGCGCTATCGGCTTGTTTACTGCTGATGTCGGCGAGCTTGTCCCATTCCTTATTGCGCTCATACAGTTTGTAGAGCTCAGCCAAGGCTTCTTCGTGGGTTGGCTCGTATTGCACAACCATTTCCCACCAGTGCGTACAGATCTCGGGCTTCTTGACTTTGGTGGCCGCCATTTTGGCGACCTCGATCACTTTTGCCGCACGTTCGCCTGCGGGCGTTTGGGCGATTTCGTTTTCCTTTAGCTTGATCAGCTTTTCCCAATCACGGCGTTTTTCGTACACAGAGAGCAAGTGCTCAATCGCGGTCGAGTTTTGTGGATCAAGTTCCATCACGCGTTCAAACGCCTTGATGGCTTCGGCCTGATTCGAAAAACGCTCAAGATATAGATTGGCAATCTGCAAATGGATGGCGACTTTGCCGTCGGCATCGGCAATTTGTTCGGCTTTTTCACCGAGCACTTTGACCAAATCGGGCCAACGTTTTTTACTTTCGTACACCGCTGCGAGCTGATCGTAGACTTCCAGCTGCGATGCATCATGGCTCAGCGCTGCGGTGAGCGACGCTATCACTTGATTGTCATTGCTGAGCTTGCCGTACACTTCGGCGAGTTCTCGTAGCAGTTCGGACTTTTCAGCCGCCACCGTCGTGGCTTTTGATTCTTCGTCGCGCAATGCATCAGCCAATTGTGACCATGCTTGATTGCTACGTAAAATTCGAGCGAGTTCACGACGCGGGCCACGTTGCGCGGGGTGCTTGGCGATTACGTCCTTCCATGCGCCAATGCCCTTGTCGTTGCCAGCTTCGGCATTACGTGCAGCATCCATCGCCGCACCAAGATCGGCGGGCACTTCAGTTTTCGGCGCACTGGTGGAGCGCGCCGCGCGTGGCGCTTCCGCAGGTTTTGCAGCCACCGGTACTTCGGCGGCTGCTTTGTCGGCGGCTGCTTTGTCGACGACTGCTTTGTCGGCGAATGCTTTGTCGGCGACTGCTTTATCGGCGGTTGCTTTGTCGGCGGTTGCTTTGTCGGCGGCTACTTTATCGGCGGCTGCTGCTTGCTCGTCGGCCACGGCAACATTCCCTACGATTGTGGCGCTAGCTTGATCAGCGGTCGCTTGGGCTGCGGCAGCTTGCGCTTCTGCGGCTTTGTCCGCTGCGGCTTTGTCCACGTCAGCTTGGGCTGCGGTCGCTTGGGCTGCGGCAGCTTGCGCTTCAGCGGCTTTGTCCGCTGCGGTTTGTGCTTCCAGTGCAACGGAGTCGTCTTTGACGACCGCGGCTTGCGGGGTTGTCGCCACAGCAGGTTGGCCGGCGGCCTCTAGCCCAAATGCGTCGACGAATTCTGCAACGCCTGGATTTTTCGGCGCGATGCCGGCAGCGATGCCATAGTACTTGCGCGCGATCGCTTCATCGCCGAGTTGCTCAAAACCGATTGCACCAGCAGCGCTCGAAACGTAAAGTCGCTCCGACGTCATTTCATCAGCGTCGGAACCAGCGGTGTTCCGCGCCAACAAACTGTCAGCAATCGTGAGCAGGCCTTGCCAGTCCATGCGCTCCCCATAGGTTTGCCGAAGCAGCGCAAACATTGCGACACTTGAACGAGCCGGCGCGGCTTCCGCTGCTGCAAGTTGAATCGCTTGGGTGAAAAAACGCGCGCTGCGTTCACGGTCTTTGAAGCGCTGTAGCCACTGCAACCCAAAACCTCGGCAGCGCTCAATTTTAAATGCAGCCTCAGACGCATATGTGACGCGAGCATCATGATGCGCTTCGAGTTCGGTCCAGCGTTGGGCTGCACTCAGCAGCGACTCAAGCATGAAGTTGGCTGACGGCTCGTCGATATCATGGCCAAGCACTTGGCGCAGCAAGCCTTCAAGGCCAACATTGTCGGGCTCCTGTAGCCGCATGATCCGCGCTGCACGCAGCAACATGCGCGATGCCATCGCACTGTCGAACCGGCCAGCGTCTTCGGTCAGCCGTTCGATTTCATCGGTCCAAAACTCGGCATCGTACGACAACGCTGCCAAGGCATCCTTGACTCGAAACGAGTCAGGCGTTTTTTCCAGTGCCTTTTGCAGCACCGCAAGAGCTTTGTCTTTTTGCCCGGAATCGAGCAACGATTCACCGACGATAGCCGCCAGGTTGGCCGCTGCCGCAGGACTGCGCAATTCCATCTCGCCAAGTTTGCCGACCATTTCGAGGCGGCCAATTTCAGCGTAGACTTCGCGCGCGCGTGACAACGCTTTGAGATTGTCTGGATGTAGCTTCCAGGCGCGTTGGTACAAGCCCAACGCTCGGTCGCGTTCAGGAATCACTTCTTCAGCGATTGCCGCTAACTCGAACAGACGCTCGGACTGTTCAGGCTTCGAACCTGAACCTTCCAGTTCTTTTTCGAGTTCATCAATGGTGGTGGACCAGTCACGTGACTGGCGGAGGCGGTCCCGGAGCATCGTACGCGTTTGCATTTTCGGTCTATCCTCCTGCAATTGCAGGGAAAAATCCCACTCTAACCGATGTGTCTTATATCACGGTAAACCGACCTACCGCATCATGCGGCGGCCGGAAAAATCGAGCTCTTTCGTCTACATACATCACCTACACGGCCCTGCCTGTCGGCCTTACAGCCTGGCCCTAGGTGACGTGTAGTTCGTTGCGCCCCCGCGCCCCGATGTGAAAACGTAGACTTCAGCACTCGTCAGCACTCGATTAATGCTGCTTTGCAGCGATATCGGCCAACATATGGGTGGCTTGGTTCTTTTCAAACTCAGCAGTGCCACCATTTTTGGAGAACTCTTCAAGGTCTTTTTTAGCATTCACAAAGTCACCTTTGCGAAAGTATGCTGAGCCTCGTTGGAACTTGGCTTGACGCAAATCTTTTTTGCTTTCCAATGCTTTAGAAAAAGCCTCAACAGCTTTGTCATCTAAGCGCTTATTGAAGTACGCCAAGCCCAGTTCGTATTCCAATGTCGCCCGATCCGAAGGTGCCTGCACCGCGCCGGCACCTGCCGCAGCTACTTGGACCGCTTGGTCCATGTAGTCCCAACGCATGTAGAGTTCTGACAGCGCAATGTAAGGCTCGGCCTTGCGTGGGTTAAGCGCGATTGCCTTGGTCAGCGCTTCGGCGGCTTCTTTGGATTTTTCTTGGTCGCGAAAAATGCGGCCCAGTTGGTAGTAGGCTTCATACAATTCGCCGTTTTGCTTTACAGCTTCTTGCAGTTGTTGAATGGCTTGGTCGGCGTTGATGGTTGTGAAATCAGGCTTGACCTGATCAACCGTTTTACCTTCGCGACGAGACAGCTCTTCGCGGAGTCCACGCACCGCTTTTTCGTACAACGAGATACCCAACCACATATGATACATGGGTTGTTTACCGTCGACACGAACCGCTTGCTCAAACGCATCAGCAGCGCCAGCCCAATCGGCTTTGCCTTTTTTGGCAACGCCTAAACACCACCAACCAGGATGGTTGTCACGGAAGCGTTCGGTCGCCTGTTTGCAAAAGTTGTCGGCTTCTTCGAACTCTTTTTTCTTGAGCGCTTGATTGCCACTGTTCGACAGGTCAATCGACTCTTGCCGAGCCTTATTCGGGCAACCGGTCATCGCAACGAGAACGGCTATTGAGCCGATCCCAACAAACGTGGAGCGTAAAATTGGGGCTGTCATAAAGCGCGGTAACGGTAAAGCGATATCCCGCATTGCTCAAGCATCGTGGGCCAAATACGACGAGATCCCATCGTCGCGCACCACGCGATTACATCCTGCACACGCCACCGAAAACGCATCATGCCCGCGAGTTGCGGGCATGTGTGGCGGTAGCTAAAAGCTACCGAGCGGAGAAGGAACCAAGTACTGCTTAGAACGTCAAGCGGAAGCCGAAGCGACCGGACACTGGCGCGTAACGCCCCGACGTGTTGCCGTAGTTCGGATTGCGTTCGAGCACGCGATTGGATTCGGAGCCATCGCCGTTGACGGCTTTAGCAAACACTAAGTCGGAGTAGCGACCGCCAACAATTGGATTCGAAGCATTGTTGCCGTCATCAATCGCATAGGTATCATCAACAAAGCGCTCATTTTGAGTATCGAACAAGTTGAACAACTGAAGGAAGACTTCCAACGTCATCCCCTTGGTGAGTTTACGGTCATACGCAACTTGTGCATTCACACGGTAGTCAACTGATGCTCGCCCCACACTGCCACGAGGCAATAAAAATGCTTCATTTTGACCGTAGAGGTAATGACCACCGAGTGCGCCGTATGGGGTTCCCGAAGCAAATTGTGCGGTCGCGCCGAATGTCAAGTTGCCCGCCTTATTGAAGTCAAATGTGTAAAAACCATTAAATTTCAAATTGTGGGGAATGTCCTGATCGAGGAAGCCATTGCGGTTAGCGAGCAATTCAACCAAGTCGTACTGCGAAGAGATGTTTGGATCGAGTTGACCGTTGGTGTACGAGACCAAACCTGGGTAGTTGCCCTTGTTCTGCGAGAACGTGTAGTTGGCTTGCACGTACAAGCGTTTCGAAAAGCGACGCACTGCGGTCAGGGTGAGGGCGTGGTAGTCGCGGCGTGGAGTGTCAAACACCTTGATGCCTCTGAAAAGGTCGTATTGTCTCTGAAGTCGTTTTTTCTCAGTGGCATCATCCGTCGCACCGATTCGGGCAGCCAGTGCATCTAAGTCTGCGTCGGCGATTTCACCTGGGTTCGCAATAACATAG
The DNA here is from genome assembly GCA_043777635.1 of Kofleriaceae bacterium. Classification (GTDB taxonomy): domain Bacteria; phylum Myxococcota_A; class Polyangia; order Haliangiales; family Haliangiaceae; genus JABFXX01. The sequence goes on from JAYWHS010000376.1 coordinate 9,322, forward strand.
GTATCAGCACCGTCCGTCGAGACATCCTCCAACACGCGACCAAGTGTGCGGTATGCGTAGGCGATTCCCAGTTTCAAGTCATCTGCGATTTCATACTCTGCGCCGACAAGTGTTTCGTCAAGGTATTGACCTTTGACGTTTGGAGCTATCAACACCCCAGATGCACCAATAAAGTTTTCAACCAGGGTTGTCCGCGTGTTGGGATCCTGGATGCAATCTTCAGCGTTAACTCCGTCGATTTTGGGATCAATTTTCGGTGCTTTGCCGGCCACTCCACAATCAGCGTAGCTGAATAATTGCTGTAGTGTAACTTCACCGCCGAACGAACGTCTGTTGATCTGCAAGGGAATCGATTGATAAAAGCGGCCCCAGTTACCGTAGACCTTTGACTTTCCTTCTTTGGTCCAGTCGTAAACCATCCCTACCCGTGGAGCAATCATGCCCCTGAGCGTCATGGCGTTTTTGCCGAGTTGATCGCCAGTAATTGGATCGGTACTGAATTGAAGGTTTTGCGCATAGCGAAGCCGTTGCTCTTCGTAACGCAACCCGGCATTAACAGTTAAGTTCGGTTTAATTTGCCAAGAGTCACGTAAGAATGCCGACCAGTTAAATGTTTCGCTGGAAACTTGAGTGCCGGGGGTCCCAGGTGTCCCACCCAAATAATCACATTTTTTTGATATTTTCGCCGGTGGTCCGCCGAGACTACCCGGAACGAAATCAGGATTGTCTACCAAACATTCGCCGTCGTATCGAGGATCTGTGTTGGCATCGTCAGCCAACTGAACAAGACGGTTCGCGCGCACTTGTTGTTGGCTTACAATGTTCTCGAAAGATGCGCCGCCTGAGATTAATCGCGACGACGTAAGATTGTTGATTTCGATGTCGCCGCCAGCTTTGAATTCGTGCGTACCTAGGGCCTTTACACGCTGGGTTAAAATCAGTCGCCCGGAACGTCGCTCGTCGAGTTCACGACCTAACCCACCCGGTCCACCAATCAAATAGCCCGCCTGGGTCGTTATTTCGCAGTTTGTTGCAAGCAAGCCATAAGGATCGCCGCCGCCAACCGGCGTGTCCTTACAGCCTGCACGCACAGCATCGCTTTCGTTGCCAAGATCGGCCCATGTGGCCAAACTACCGCCCCGAAGCACCTGAATCGGCACATTTGCAAAGGCCGCATCTCTTGCAAGACTTTCACTTTCTTCGCGGTGCCAGCCTAGGGTCGCTTCGATTTCCGTTTTGTTGTTGTTGAACTTCGAAGTCCATTTGGCTGCAACATCGGTTTGCAACGACGTTGATTTCGTGGTGACGCTCTGTGCGCCGAACGCGGTCGGACCTTCTGCCGTTTGCGGGGTCGCGTTCAGGGTCAATTGCCCTTGTTGATTCGACGAAGCCGCGTAATTTAGTTTTGCGATAAGCGAGTATGCTTGACCGCTAGCGGTACGGGTTTCTTTATCAATCTGATCAGTGATGTATAGACCGGTCGCTGGGTCCTTGTCAGCGTCACCGTCGGCATTGCGATTATCAAACGTACCGTCAGGTCGTTTAATTGCGCCCAAACATTCCGACAATGCACCATCAGGATTCACCACTCGACAATCGGTACGGCGGTTAATTGTACGATTGATGTCGGTGCGCACAAACGTCGGCGCGAAACCAACGTAGAACCATAATTTATCTTTAACGATAGGGCCGCCAAGCTCAAAACCAATATTATAGTTATACCCGACGTTGGCTTCAGCATTAATTGGCGAAACTTGGCTTGGCGTGCGGTCACGAGTTCCAACTATCGCGCCTGGTGTCAAATAAGCGAACACCGAACCTTGGAATTTATTGGTACCGCTTTTGGTAACGACACTGATCACACCACCAGTCGAACGGCCGTATTCAGCGTTGTAGCCACCCGTGATAACTTCAATTTCTTCCAAGAAGTCATTGATGACTGGCGAACCAACGGTTCCGAGGGCCAGGCTTCCGGTGTTGATACCGTCGACCACGTAGTTATTTTCAAGTGACGACGACCCGGAAACAGAGACGCCGACACCATCATCGCGAGTACCGGCCGCCTGAAGCGCTGCGCCTTCAAACGAACGACCAGGCACTGGCAGTTTGGCCAAGATCTCTTTGGTGATCTTCAGGCCTTGTTGCGTCGTGGTTACGTCGATGCTTGGCGGTTTGGCCTTAATGTTAATTGTTTCGCCAATATCAGGATTAATTGCCTGGTTGTTAGTCGTCGTACCGTTGGCATTGACTGACACGCCGTTGGAATTAACGGTTGCGTCGGCGTAGTAATACGTAACGGTGTAGACGCCCGGTGGCAATGTGGTAATAAGATACGCACCATTTTCGTCGGTAACGCCCGACTGCGTGCCTTGCAACGAAGGCGACGTTGCCACCACGGTGACGCCGATCAGTGGCTCTTTTGTTTTTGCATCCTTGACGATGCCACGGATCGCGCCGGTGGTCGACGACTGCGCAGACGCAGGCGCTAGTTCAAAAGCTTGTGCACCGAGAGTCGCAACTCCCAGGGCCGCAGCGAATAGAATTTTTTTGGTATTCATGGTCCTTGGCTCCTACCGCTTACGCGCCCGTGGTGAACGAAATGACAATCGGTGCTTTTAGGGCAACGTCAAGGATATCGGTTACCGTGGTGGGAATGGTTAGTGTGTACAAAGTGTTGGCATCCAATGCCAAGTTACGAATCAGAATGATGCTCTTGCTATCAACCTCGGCAACAACAGGCACATTGGTTGCGCCTCTGCGGAGAGTAACGCCGCTCAGCGACGAGGCTTTCAGTTCAGCATTAAACGCTAGAAGGACCTCAGCTGTACGGCTTACACTTGTCGCACCATCTACTAGCGTCGAGCGACTTACCAGCATTTGCAACGTGTCGACTTTCCATGAAATCAGGGAAGTATCACCCGGTGTGCACTGTGAAGTAATTTCGCCACCTGTAGGAGCGCAAACCTGGTTACCATCAATGTCCACCACTTGCTCCGCAAACTTCACGGTGCATGTCGAGCCCGTTGGAAACCCCAATAACGGTACCAAAACGACTGCCGGACCAAGCACGGCCAGGCCACCTTGAGCTGGCTTTTGCTGGTTGCCGGCGGGCTGCCAAAAACTCAAGTTCAGACTAAGTGGCACTTTTTTGCCATCACAAATGATTTGAACAGAATCGTCAATGAACTGATGTTTATCTGCGGCGCCATCCCCAACAGGGCCAGGTTCGAGATCATCTATTCCGATTGGACCATTTGGACCGAGACAAACTGCAAACTCGCCTACGCACGTTCGAGGCAAAACATCAGCCGACTCAGCACACGCTGCTATGTCATCGGGCGTGGCTCCAACCGGCACATCCGAGTACGAACCATCAGCGCAAGAGATACGCTCGAGGTAGTTACCAACCAGGAGCTCATCAACTACGACGCGAACGGCACCGTTTGACGACCCGGTGGTCACGACGTGGCCCTTTTCAGCCTCGGTTGCCTCTGGGTGATCACCGAAAGCGAACGTTTCGCGTGGAATGACCGTCCCTGAGCTCGAATAAAAATTTTCGAACAAACGAACTTGGCGCACCATCGGAGGACCGGCGGGATTGAGTTCGGTTTGAGTAGAGATATCGCGGCAACCCGCGGTCAGGGCGCATGGGAGCGCCAACAGAAGCAACCTTTTCAGACTAGCCATGGTCTATTTCTCTCCAGGTGTGCTCGGCAATTCCGAGCGAAAGCCGGTAACAAAGTTAATGACTGCCGCTTGTACTAACCTGTTGGTTAGCTTGTCAAGGCATGGTGGTAATGGGTGATTGCGCATTCCAAAGTTCAGTAACACCTCCCTAGGGATCGGGAAAACCATCGTTCAATTACGCCTAGTGACAACGCCGTCCCTGTCGTTATCGCCAGCTGTCGCACCCGCTCGGTCAGTGAACGTTTTTAACGACCAAGGCTATGGTGATTTCGTCGTGATGAACGTCGCGTGCTGCACCCCGGATTTGGTCCATGGTCTCGACGACAAATTGCCATGCAAGCTCATCCGAGAAGTCGACAAAAACCGCTTAGTTGCCGGCTTGGCCAACCTGTGGCTGGTCGAGACGATTGCGTACCTGACGCGGTAAACCGGCCAAGGTAAGCGTTTGCCTATCGCCGGCCTGCTCTAGCGTCACGGTGAGGTCGGCTTCTACTCTAACCACCAGCGGGTTGCTTGCGGCCTGCTCTGGTTCAGCCAATTGCGGCGGAACCTGCAAACCCATGCCGGTCATGGTGATGGGCATGGTGACCATGAAGATGATCAACAACACCAGGACCACATCGATGAGTGGCGTCACGTTGATTTCGTTGCGGTGGCGGCGCGAACCGGATGATGATGCAATGCCCATGAATCCACACTACGCACTTGTGTGAGTATTGCAGCGGCTCGCTCATCACGGTCAGTGACAGCGCGCATCGCGGGCATTACACCTGCGACACCGGCGAGGTGTACTGTGGGTGCGACGCCAGCGGCGAGTTGCACCACGCGGCCCGACGTTGCCGCTACTCATCCGCGCCGCCACGACGATGGTTGCCCCCAGATCTCCCGCGCAGCAACCGCTACTATGGCGTTGGCGCCGGCGCGTCTACTTTGACTTTGAGCGCGACTTTGACTTCGTCGTGATTGGCGTCGATCGCAATGCTGCGGACTTGGTCCATGGTTTCCACCACGGTGTTCCACGCAACTTGATCATCAAAATCGACGAACACTACTTTGTCGCTGATCTTTTTATCGAGCAATGGCCGTAGGTTCTTAGGCAAATCGATCAAGGTAATCGAGGTGTCTTTTTCACCATCATTCAAAATCACGCTCATGTCTGCTTTGATCGTAACCGTGATCGGATTGCCAGCCGCTGGGTCAGGCATTTCGTTGGCATCATCCAACTTGCGTGGCACTTCGAGCGTGACCATTTTCATCATGATTGGCATCGTCACCAAAAAGATGATGAGCAATACCAACACCACGTCGATGAGCGGAGTGACGTTAATTTCAGTCTGCAAACTACCTTGTTTGCCACCAGCTGACATACCCATGGCTACTGTTTCCCCTTTTCCTCGTTGGTCGCCAGGTCGATCGATTGGATCGCAAGTTCACTGGTATTGAGGAACGTGATGAGTGGGTACACTTGTTTGTATGTCAACTCGCCTGCGGCTTTGACATACACTTTGCCAGCAGCCTCAGGGCTCTTGGGAGCAGCCCAGGCTTGCTTGATGCGCTCTTGTAGAACCTTGAGCGAGCCTTCATTGATTGGGCCGAGCTTGTCTTTGTCGAACCAAAGGTCGCCATCTTTATCGATGGCAATGACCGGCTGCAATTTGTCTTTTTCAGCTGAGTGATTGCGAGTTTTGGGCAACGACGGCACGGCTTGACCGCGCACCATCAACTGCGAAATCACCATGAAAATGATCAGCAACACGAGCACGACGTCGACCAGCGGCGTAACGTTAATTTCGTTACGAACTGCGTCGATCGTGGCGCCTTTTTTGTGGCCCGAAAGCCGTCGTGATCGCATGCCACTCATACTTAAGCCTTGTTCGAGTCGCGGCCTTCGCGCAGCACGTAATCGATGAACTCCGACGAAACGTCGTTCATGTCAACCACAAAAGCTTCAACGCGGGTAGCAAAGAAGTTGAACGCCATAGCCGCAATAATTGCAACGGCGAGACCAACGGCGGTTGCGATAAGCGCTTCAGCAATGGCCGGACCGATCACGTCGATGGCAGCGCCACCTTTGAGCAATTGGAAGGCCGAAATGATGCCGATAACCGTGCCGAGCAAACCAATGAATGGCGTGGCCGAAGCCACCGTGCCGAGGTACGGCAGGCCTTTGCGCAGATTTGAGGTTTCGCGTTCTTTGACCCGCTCCAGTGCGCGATTTACCGAGTCAACCAAGTCGAAGTTGCCAACATCGTGTGGGCCTTGCAGGGTTTGCGCTTCGCGACCTTGGACCAAGGCGGTGAGCCCAGACTCCATAACTTTGGCGACTGGGCTCTTGCCCATCGAACGCGCCGCAGCCAAGGCATCGTTGACTTTATTGGTGCGCAGGAATTCGCCGAGCATTTGCACGTACCGAATGCTTTGATCACCGGCGGCACGGAACGTGATGATGCGTTCGAAGATCACGTAAAAGCTGTACACCGACATGAGGATCATCAAGATTGAGATGATCTTCACCGGTAGGCTCATGTGCTTGGCAA
>JAYWHS010000377.1:0-4306 GCA_043777635.1 Kofleriaceae bacterium
TGCGCTTGGTCGGGTGGAAAGTCAGTGGGCATCCATGTCGTTGCCGCAGCGCTTGCAGCATTTGACGGGGGTCATCAATCAGTCACTGCGCCGTGTTGGGGTGCATGAAGTTGCTGTTGTGACGGCCGCGTTGGCCGAGGGGACACACGGCCAATTTGCGTTTCAAGACTGGCAGCTTGTCATCAATGAAGCCGTACTTCATGCGCCAACATTAACCACGCAGGAATTTCAAGGACTGGTTAACACGCTGTATCATGAAGCGCGCCATGCGGAGCAGTGGTATCAAATCGCTGGGTATTTGGCGCTGCAAGGGATGGAATCGACGGGGATTGAGCGATTGACGGGCATAAAAGATTTCGCCATTTCCGCAGCCATCAAAAACGCAACAAAGATGAGCAAACAACAAATTGCCGAAGCAAAGGCTTACACCGAACATATTTACGGGCACGAATTCGGTAAGCGGAACGCAACGCTGGAGTTCTCCGAAAACGAAAGCAAACACCAAGCAACGCTCGAACGTGATAAGCAAAATCAACCGTTAACACAAACGGAAATGTTGGCGAAGATGAAGGCGCTCCATGAAAGTAAACAGCGATTGCAATTACTGCATGAAGCGTATCTCAAATTTCCCGAGCAGGTCGATGCGTTTCGCGTTGGGGTCGCACTGCGGGGCGGGAGCGCAGCTTGACCAAACGCGTTGGCGATTACGTGGTCAATTTGATTGAAGTCGCAAAAAATTGGCTTGCGTCCTATGTCAGCCTCGGCAGAAGCGCAGGCGCAAAGACCGACTTGGTAAAGGCGTTCGGTTATCTGAGTGACGCGATGATTCGGATTCAACAACACCTCGGTACGCTTGGCAACACTCCGATAGAACAAGCCGAAGCACAGTGGCTGTCCCAGCAGCTGACAAAACTAGTGACGGTACAACGATCTTACCAACTCCATCTCAGCGCCCACGGCACGGTGGTGCCATGATGAATCCCGTAGTGAACATGTTGCACACCTGGCGACAGCGACTCAATGAGATGGTGCCGGGCACTCGCGAGGAGGGCTTGCAGTTGCTAGGGTTGCCTGACCCTTTGGATACTGTTGAGCTTGAGGCATTGGGCATCGCACGCCTTGAAATAGCTGCTCACATTTCCTATGTTGAGATTACGTTTTTGGAGCCACTACTGTTCGCTGATGTCGTTGCCGTATTTGGCGCTTGGACTGGCGGCGTGCGTGGACCAGGGAATTTTCATGAATCACCTCGCTGCTACCACGGACCGACGCTGTCCTCCGCTGATTTCACGTTTTACGTTCAGGCCGAGTTGGTACGCAATGAGGCAAATCCAGCCGAGTTGCAGCGTCTTGAACACTGCGACCGCGTGCTCATTTCACTGCATAACTACACTCCTTTGCTAGACGGAGCTCCTGTGCCAGTCAGTCGAATTCGCGCCTGGTGGAACCGCCTATGGCACACGAAAAAAGATCAAGCGTGATATCGGCGGTGGCAGCAAAGTGAAGTCCGCCATTGCGAAGGAGTACCGCTATCTCCGTGATGCGATAATTCGGATTCAACAACACCTCGGTACGCTCGGTGCATCACCGATCGAACGTTCAGAAGCAAAGTGGTTGACGCCATATCTTACTGAGCTAAGTGCGGTACAGCGATCTTACCAAGTTCAACTCGCCACCAAGGGCACGGTGGTGCCATGACGAATCCAGTGATGAAGATGTTGCAGGAGTGGCGGTTGCGCCTGAGTGAAATAGTGCCGGACACCGAGGAGAAAGTGCTGCAATTGCTGAACTTGCCACGTCCAGCCGAGATTAACGCGCTACAGGCATTGGGCATTTCACAACTTAAGATCGATCCTTCCGTTTCATGTGTGACAGTCCGATTTCGTGAGCTTTTGTTCGCCGACGTGCTCGCCGCATTTGGCGATCCAACCGAAGCTATTGCACGCGCACCGGGCAACTTTCATGAATCACCCAAAGGGTATCGCGTTGCCGGCCCATATTCCACGCGCTTTACGTTCTACGTGCAATCCAGAGCGATGACCAACGAGACGAATCGACTGGAGTGGGTTGAGTATTGTGATCGTTTGCTAATCTCGTTGCTGCGCCCAGGTTGGGACATTGCGAGCGATGCCCACGCTGTCCCCGTTCGCCGTTTCCGCGCATGGTGGCGACGTTTGCGGCATAACGAATAGCTACTGGCAGCAAGCAGGCAAGGTGGTGACGGTGGCGTGGTTGCGGCATGCGGTGAAAGATTATTTCCGCGCGCGGGTGGAAGCGCGGTTGAATGATCCGACGTTGGACGCTACTGCCAGCTATTTACAAGCACGTCGCATGGTGGCGGGGCTGAGCCCGGCGGATCGGCCATAAATCTTCGCATTGCCTATTTTCACGGCTGGGCATTTGGTTAGCAACTCCGCGCGTGGTGGGTCGATGCACGCCGTCATGAACCAATTGGTGTTTGTAGCCAACGTATGGCGGAATACGATATTCGAAGTGTACGTACCCATCGCTGGCGGACGGTGCGCGGCCAGCGCGGGGCCGTGGCACGACGTCCCGCTGAACCGCTCCAGCGACGCGAATCACATACATAAGCGGGACGCGCAGCGATGGTAATAACTCGCACTGCAACGACTTCGACGAAGCAAAGCTATACCTCGCTGGCGGCGGCTGTTAGTATTTCGCCGGCTGGTGGGCGTGTTTGTAGAGCGCCGCGTACGATGAGATACGCGCGTGAAGAAAGAACATCATGTGGTGGATTTGCAATAAATGGTGGGTGGCAAACGAACACGATAAAACGTTCAACGCCTCAGCACGCAACAGTCTGTTCTGGCACCAAAGAGGGAAGCATGTACGCGAGGCAGGAGAATTTATGAAACGAACAATAGTTGCCGCAGTTGTCGGTATATGTCTGTCTACGGCGAACGCGTCGGCGGAACCGGCGGCGCTCATATTCGATAAAACTACCAATGCCCGTGATCAAAACTTGGTGATCACAACAGCCACTAAAATTCTTGCTGCGAACGCGTGGGAGTTTCGACCGACCACGTTCTCGCCCAAAGAAATCAAAGCGCTCCTAAGTTGTACCGCTAATGCGTCGGCGGCGACTTGCACTACTGCGGTTACCAAAAAGAAAGCCGTGGCACGGGTCGCGATTTATTCGCTGGGGACTCGCCTTACCTCGGACGGAATCACCGAGACTGTGATCTCAGCTCGCTTGATGGTGCCTAGCGAGAACATCATCGTCGCAACCGAACGCTACTGTGACCACTGTACAGATGACACCGTGGTCAGCAATACCCTCGAACTAACGCAAAAACTGATCAGTCAGCTTGCCGTGAATCGTGGGCGCACCATTTTGGCGCTGCGTTCAGTACCGACGCAGGCGGGTGCATTTCTCGATGGCGAATCAATCGGCGCAACTGATCTGAAAACCTCAATTTCACCCGGCCCACACCTGGTGCGAGTTGAATCGCCGGGATATCGCGTCGAAGAACGTAAAATTGTCGGCCTCGAAGGTAAAACTACGGACGTGGTTGTTACCTTGGTGCCTGATGGCAGGCCGACGAAGTCACTACCGGGGGCCTCGACGGCGGCAAACACCCCGCCAGAAACCACACCGAACATCACTACAACATCAATACAACCTCAAGCTGGTGTGACGCCGTCTCGGCGGTCGCGGTCCATGTTGGTGCCGAAGCTGCTGGTGGGAGTCGGCGTTGCGTCGATGATTTCCGGCGGCGTACTGATGTGGTTAGATGGGCCGGATACATTTGCGCCGAGAGATCAACAGCAAGAGCGCTTGTACTATCAGACGATGCTGCCGGGCGGCCTGTTGCTGGGCGGAGGCGCGATTGCCGTAGCAATCGGCAGCTATCTGTTACTGCGCGAACCTAAATCAACAACTCTGATTGCTGCGCCAACGCAAGGCGGCGCTGTTATTGGCCTTATTCATGGATTTTAGAGGAACATTATGAAATCAACTACAAAATATATTTCCGCAGCCTTCGCAATGATACTTGGCGCTGGCTGTTCATTCTTTGGTAGCCAGTCGGCCAACTACTGCGACGACGCCGCATTTAATAATTGTATGAACCTGGTGGATGCACCCATCGACGGGCCACCGACGGGGTGCGTAGCGGACCCTGGGAAGTGTACGGGCGGGACGTTGGTGTGCGAGCCGGGGGCGGATGTGTGCGTAGAATGCACCGCAGCGAATGCGGCGGCGTGCGTGGGGATGGAGCCGGTGTGCGGAATGGACAACAGCTGTCGGGGCTGCACGGAGCACAGCGAATGTGCGTCGGCGGTG
>JAYWHS010000378.1:0-4305 GCA_043777635.1 Kofleriaceae bacterium
AAAACTGCTGGATGTCTCATTCGTGCGCCGTCGCACGACTAAGGATTTTCATCCATGTCTGGACGTCAACGCGAAGAATTCCTGGCGCCCTTGCACCAAGCTAGTCGCTACCCCCAAGGGCCACGCGAAATTGATGCCGCGCATTTACAAGCGATTGATCAACACGCCGGCATCCGCGCTGACGTAGCCATCCTCAGCATGGGCAATAGCGCCGAAGGCCATAGTGCCGCACTGGCGCCTGACATCGACGATCGCATTGGCATTCATGTCGCAACGCGGGTCGCCAATATCACCGGTGCGCGTTATCTCGGCCACTGCCCATACGCTACGGACCGGTTAGGTGGGCTAGCAAAAGTGTGGAGCCCGGCTTGTTTATCGGTTGACGAATTCATTACCAAAACCACGGCCTATCTGAAATTTATTTTGGGCACAGTGCCGCAGCCAAAGCAGTTGTGGCTACTCAGTGGCCATGGGGGTAACGGCGCGATTGAGCCGATGCTGCCAGCGATCGCCAGCGAACTTGGGTTGCATTCGTGTCACTACGCGCTGGCGTTGATTGCGCCACCCGCGCTACCTACCTTGACGGCGCAGCATGCCAGCGCGATGGAGCATGCGGTTGGTAAAACTCTGGGCCCCGGCTGCTTTAATCAACGTGCGTTTGACGGCTTTAATCGCGACCTAGCCCATGACTTTGAGGCCGCAACCAAAGCGCAACCAGCAGCCGGTGGCATGGCGGGCTACTATATTTACGGCGATGCAAGATTTGATGCGATTCGCAATCGTTATCCTGGCGTTAAACCTGCGATCGCTGAGTTGGTGAACACCCGCAGCTTACGCTTCAACGACAGCGACGGTGTCGCAGCACTCCAGCACACCGTTACCACGCTTGCGACACGAGTTGGGGAACACTACGAAGCAACTGCGCACGCGATCCCATAACGATCGCGTCTGCTTGGCCGCAATCCGCGCACGCCGATGTCGGCATTGCGATAGGTCCGGAAACCGGACACCTACAACTGACCAGGTAAGCGTACGCGATCAAAACGCCTACGCTTTTCAAACTCGACGACAACATACGCGGTTCCCGACCACCAACCTCGACCTCCGCGCTCGAATGCGCAACCCGCGCAGAACGATCCTTGGCTGATCGTGTTGCCGCGATGACCACTGACCTGGTGCGTCGCCGGTAAGCCTCCGATGTCGTCGACCGAGTACCGTCGGCCGAGTCCGAGTAAGGCCACACGCTTGCTGTGGATTTTGAGGTGTCCTACGTGATCAGCATTTGAAACGGGTCGTTTTCATCAACTGTTTCATCTGGACACGCAACCGGAGACATCGTTGTCTCGAATCGAGACAACCCACCACTGCAAGTGTCTGCATTTGCAACAACAAACCTTCATCGTGTTGGCTTCGATTATGCAAATAACCAATGCATGACATTACCCAAAGTTCTCATCACAGGTGCCGGTGGTCCCGCCGGTGTTGTTGCTATCAAATCACTGCTTGGCCGAGCCGAGGTCTATGCAGTAGACATGTCGCCACTATCGCCAGGTTTATTCCTAGTACCGGCCGAGCGACGCGGCCTGGTCCCTGCCGGTGGCGCCAGTAATTTTATCCAGTGCCTCAGCGAGTTGTGTGCACGTTGGGACATCGACATCGTGGTGCCAACAGTTGACAGTGAATTGGTGCCGTGCGCGCAGGCCAAAACTGAGTTAGCACGCAGCGGTACGCTGACGTTGGTGTCCGACCCCGCCCCGCTGGCAACCTGCCTCGATAAATGGGTCCTGGCTCAAGCCCTGCGCGATTGCATCCCTCTGCCGCGCACCGAACTTGCCAACGCTGCGGACCCCTCAACATGGACGTTGCCGCTTATCGTGAAACCACGTACCGGCAGTGGCAGTCGCGGGATCATGTTGATCGACACACCGGCGGCGCTGTTGCCGTTACTCGACCGCAACGACCTATTGCTGCAAGAATATCTGCCCGGCGCTGAATACTCGGTGGATGTTTTGGTCGGCACGGCTGGCAGCGTGGTTGCCGTTGTGCGCGAACGCATGCGCACCGATTCGGGCATTGCCATCGTTGCCAAAGTTGTGCGTGACCCCGTCATGGAAGCCCACGCACAAAAAGCCGCGGCGGAACTCGGCCTATTTGGCATCGTCAACGTGCAATTCAAACGCGACATCAACGGCGTGCCAAAGCTGTTAGAAATTAATCCACGCCCACCTGGCTCGTTGGCACTGACCATCGCCGCCGGCGCCGACATGGTGATGTGGTCGATTCACTTACTGCTCGACCAACCGATCGGCACGATTCCCGACATCCGCGAAATCGCCATGGTGCGAACTTGGCAAGAACAATACGTAGAATGTCACGAGCTCGACCAGGTCGGCGGTATGGTTCGAGGCGAAATCGCTGAGGTCGCATCATGACGGCGATCACCGTACTTTTGCTGGGCATCGACAAAGGTACCGCGCGTGGCATCGAAGCCGATTGCAAAGAATTTGATCTTTCGGTGGAATACTCGTGGCCTACGTCGTCTAAAATTGCGTTGTGTATCGCACATGTGGATATCGGACATGTGCTGTTTGATATTCGATCGCAACATCCTGATTGTTTGTTAGCGATTTTTGGCGAACCCCCGAGCCATGCTTATCCAAACGAAGCGATTTGGCTGCGCCACCCGATTCGCAATGCAGCCCTGGTAGCGTTGATCGAAATGATCAGCACTCCCAACCCCCTCGATGAAGTTGAGCTCGATGAGCTACGCACCATTTTTTGGCAGCGCTACCAACACGACCTGAGCATGTTCGAAACCTGGCTTGCCCACGATGACTTTGAGCAAATCAAACGCATCGGCCACCAGCTCGCTGGTACGGCAGCCACCTTGGGCTACCCAGCGCTCGGTTTAGTTGGCCGGCGTCTTGAAGATGCGGCGTCGAACGCGAATCGGATCTATCTGAGTACCGCCCACGCCGAACTGGCACGGTACAGCCGCTAATGAAACAGTTTGTCGCAAAATGGAACACTTCAGCATGGAACACTAGTCCGGCGACGGTGCCTACCATCGTCGATGCGACCCGATCCGTGCAAAGTCCGGCACAGCATTTGCTCTACTAACAACCATGAAGCATGCAGCAGGCTGTTGGCTCAAACTCGCGCTCACGCTCGTTACCACCACTGTTGCTGGGTGCGGCGATTCCATCCCAGCACAACTCGATGCCGCGCCCGACGCTGGCTCCGTAGATGCGCCGCCGGCCCTACTCAACGCTCGCGACGTGCTTCCACCATCGGCGGCATGTGAATTCGGAGCAGAACGTTTAAGCAGCGGCCTCGATGATGGCGGGCAAGATGCAACAGCTAACGACGGTGTGCTTTCGCTCGCTGAAATCGACACCACCACGACCACCTGTTTGAGTGCACCTGAGCCCAGTTTGATTCGCCCAAGCGGACTAGCTACCGCACCCGTGAATCAAACGTGTCGCCCGCCCACCGGCGATTCAGCTTCGGCCGGGGTTCGCTTAGCGCCAGCGTTTGCCAACGTGGTGTTTCCGGCAACCTCGGATTGTTTGCCAGGCATTAACACCACGTCCTGCCAAGGTGCCTTTCGCCCGGTGGCGTTGCGGCAACAGCCCGGCACACAACGCATGTACGTAGCAGAGCAACCTGGGCGCATCGTCATGATCGAGAACAACGTGGCCTCGGTCGCCCTCGATATTCGATCCAAAGTAGTGTTTGGCTACGAGCCAGGGCTGCTCAATATTGAATTTGATCCGGCCAACGGCGGCTTCCTCTATGTCAGTTACATCACCTGCGGCGCACAGGCTACGGCGATTATCCCTGCTGCGCTCGGCACCTGCATCGACGGCCTAGCGGGTGAATCGTACGCCACAGTTTCGCGTTTTACCGTTGCTGCGAATGGCATCGTTGACGCAACATCGGAGCGCCTCATCCTTGAACAGATAAAACCAAGCGCCGAGCACAACGGCGGCGGCGCGCTGTTTGGTCCTGACGGTAATCTATTTATCGCATTCGGCGATGGCGGTGAATATCCCAGCGATACCGCGCAACAGCCCACTACGCTGTTGGGCAAGATTTTACGAGTCTCAGTTAACACCGCACCGGGCGTCCCGTTGTCTACTATCGGGCCCGCTTATGTGGTGCCGACCGATAACCCCTTCGTCGCAGTTAATGGCTACCGCGCCGAGATCTATGCGTTGGGATTTCGCAATCCATGGCGCTATAGTTTCGATCCATTATCGACCACGATGCCTCGGCTTTGGGTCGGTGATGTCGGCCTCATCA
>JAYWHS010000379.1:0-4304 GCA_043777635.1 Kofleriaceae bacterium
GCAACCAGAGCGCAGCTCACCGAATGGGTGGCGTGGGCCAAGGCAACTGGTGCCACGATCGTTTTTGATGCAGCGTACGAATCGTACATCTCGGATCCGAGTCTGCCGCGATCGATCTACGAAATACCTGGTGCCCGCGAGTGCGCTATCGAAATGCGCAGTTTTTCGAAACGTGCGGGGTTTACTGGCGTGCGGTGTGCGTTCATGGTGGTGCCCAAGACCTTGATGGGCCGCACGGCGGCGGGCGAGCCGGTGTCGCTCAATGCGATGTGGTCGCGTCGCCACTCAACCAAATTTAATGGGGTCTCGTACATCGTGCAACGCGGCGCAGCGGCGGCCTACAGTGCCGAAGGCAAAGCCCAAACCGAAGCGCAAATTGAATTCTACATGGCCAACGCAGCGTTGTTGCGCGATGGGCTGGGCCGCGCCGGGTTGACAGTCTTCGGCGGCCAACATGCGCCGTATTTGTGGTTGCGCACGCCCAACGGTGCCAGCTCATGGCAGTTCTTTGATCACTTGTTGTCGTCGGCCCACGTCGTTGGTACGCCAGGCTCGGGCTTTGGCCCGGGCGGCGAGGGCTTCTTTCGTTTGTCGGCGTTTAATAGTCGTAGCAACGTTGAAGAAGCGATAGCCCGCATCATCAAATCGCTTTGATTGGTGCGTCGGGTGTCGGCGTCGGTAGTGGGCCTGGGTCGAGTTCAAGCGGCGCTACTGGCATCGCCTGGTCCGCTGCGGATTCTTCGGCGTCTGGTTTTTCAGCGTCGGCTTTTGCCATGCCAAGATCCTGCAGTGCTTGGGTTTGTTCTGCCGTTGAAATAACTCCGAGCCGGTGCATGCCTAACACCAAGCGCGCACATTTATGATTGAGGTTGCCGAATTGCCGATTGGGTGAACGGGTTTTAGGATTAGGCAAAGCCACCGCGAGGCGCGCCGCTTGGGCCGGCGTGAGTGTACTTGCACTTCGGCCAAACCAAAACTGCGCAGCCGCTTCAGCGCCAAACACACCATCGCCCCATTCAACTACGTTGAGATAAAGTTCTAGAATGCGGGTTTTAGTTACCTCCGCTTCGAGTCGATCGGCAATGGCCAATTCACGAACCTTGCGCCACAACGAGCGACGCGGCGACAAGTATAGATTCTTCGCCAGCTGTTGCGTGATGGTGCTGCCGCCGGCATGCATCGTGCCTTTGGCAAAGTCGGTGCGCGCGGCGTGCCACATCGCCGGCCAATCGGCACCAGCGTGTTCATAGAAACGATAGTCTTCGGCCAGCACCACGGCAACCCGCAGGTAGCGCGCGATGCGGCGCAGTGAGCGCCATTGCCAACGCAGGATAAATTTTCGATGCAGCGTGGTGGCTTGATCGCGACGCAGTTCGATGAAGGCGGTCGTGGTTGGATTCTCGCTGCGCAGCGCAGCCACATCGGGCACGCTCCACCAAATCGCCAACGCCAGGACTGCGGAAAGTAACAACGCGCCCTCGGTGAACCACCGTAGCCCTCGGCGGACCCGGACCCAGCGCGATGGTTGCGCCAGCGCTACTGACAGAACGGCACGGCGATGCCACGCATGCGTGGTTCGATGTCACTGGTTGCCGCGATGTTCAGAAATGCCGGGCCATCGAAGCGGCCACCAAGCCACCAGTTGCTGGCTGCCCAACAGCTGAGCCAACCGCCTTCCCATTCCAACGCGCCGCTGCATTTGCTGCGTTGCCGTTGGCCTTCGGCTATCACAGCAGTTTCGACAACGCCGGCCAGTTTTTTTGCGACCTGATCGCGCACGTCAATATTTTGCCAGCCGTTGTCGGGCCGGGACAGCGGATCGAAAGCGACCTCAGCTTCGGGCACCGCTTGATTTTCACTGTCGGTGAACATCGCGAAGCCGGTCCATTGACTCACTGTGGTGGTTGGGGACGCCAGTGTCGCGCGCCATGGTGCCGACCATTCATGGGTGCGGACCGTCCAGTTGGCGGTGGCCCAAATTTTTTCTTCGATCGTGGCGGGTGTGTTGCGCAAGCGTTCGGCTGCGGAGTCGGCATCGCGCTTGCGGCTTTCGACGTTGCGTTGGCTTGCGTCTTCGGCATTGCAGGCACGATCTTTTTCGCTACGCTCGGCGCAGCTTGAGCAACTGCCGGCCCGCGATAGCGCTGACTCGGCGCTCGTGCAATCCGATTGATCAGCACGAAACCGCTCTTCGGCTTGGCGCAGTTGTTCCCGTGTGAACACCTCGTCGCGCGCTGCTGGCTGATATTCAGGATTGTTGCGGTGGTCGATCCGCGCCACATATTGTTTGCTCATCCCTTGTTCGCTGACGCGGCGATTGACGGCCGAAACGTCAACGGTCAATTCATAGCGCAGTTGCGGGGCTAACTTCGAACGCGAGGTACAAGTAACCCGGCCTTTGGGACCGCCCAACAAGTCACTGCTCGCAGCGCAGATGTCTGAAATTGGAATCGGGCCGGCACCGACCAACGTCAAATACGGCCGCATCATGTCGGCATAGCTGGCTTGCGCTGCACTGCTGCGTTGCGGCAAATCGCTGGTTGGCGCTAGGCAGGTTGCCGCTGACAACAACACCGCGGTCGCGCCTTGATTGCCGGCAAAGCCGGGCTCGCTCGTGAGTTGCAGTAGTGCGGTTGCCGCGATTTGACGTGTTTGCTTGACCCATTGCGCGTAGGTCGCAGTTGCGATTTGGCTTTGATACACGTCGGCGCATCGCACTAAGCGTAGCGCTTCATTTGGCTTGGGCGGCGTGCTGCTCATCATGCTGTTGCAATATTCGGCTTGGATCCGGCCAGCATTGTCGGCGGTCGCCTCGATTTCTGGATCACTCGCCGTGATTTTGCGGGCTTCGACAATCGCAGCGAGGCACTGCGGCATATTGTCGTGGGCCTGTGCTGCAAATTCACATTGCGAACGTGCTGCGACGCGCAATGACTGCAGTGCATTGCGTTCGGCATCGGCCGAACGTTTACAGACATCGGCGTCTTTGCGATCGGCTGCACACGCTTGCCGTAAGGCCACTGCTTCACCTGCAAGGTCGCCTTGCCGGTGGGCCAGCGCTGCACGTTTGAGGGCGGCATCTTTAGCTAGGTTACTCACGCAACTGGCGGAAAGCAGTATCAAACCCAGTGTGGCAACCGCCAGCATCGTTCGAGGCACAAGCTTCATGATGGGTATTGGACCGCACAACCGCGTTGTGATTCAAGTCAGGATGCACTTTCAGCCAGCAAAGTTCGCAGCCGCGCCTGCCAGGCTTAGCGACCAGATTTGCAAAGCGACGCCAGCTACCAGGGCTACACAGAACACCCGTATGCCACGACGGCCAGCGAGTTGACGAGCGGTAATTTGTTGCAAGCGGGTACTGTTGATCATGTTGAACTCCTGCGGCGAACGCCGCGCAGTGAGCTATTTCACGATCTGGGCCACGTCGAGAAAATTTTCAAGTGATTGAAATTGCTGAAAACAATCGATGGCTTGAGCCTGAACCAAGCGGAGCTGCGCTGTCGCAGCCGTGTCGCAGCGACGGTCTCAGTCGGGCTTGGTGGCGGCCGACGCGTAGGGCGTGGCTTCGGCTAACACCGGCGCCGCAGCGGTGCTGGCAAGTCCGAAACTTTCCTCGGCCGCAGGGAACGTGCCGGCTCGCACTTCGGTCACGTAGCTGCTAACCGCGCTGCGAATTTTTTCCGCTAGGGTCTCGAACCGCCGGACAAATTTGGGTTGAAACGATTCATCCATACCTAACAAATCGTAAATCACTAAAACTTGGCCATCACAACCGGCACCCGCACCGATACCAATCGTCGGCACGGAGAGGGCTGCCGAAATTTCCGCAGCGATGGGTGCTGGCACGCCTTCGATCACGATGGCGTAGGCGCCAGCTTCCTGCAACGCCAACGCGTCTCGCAACAACCGTTGATCGCCACCGGCTTCGCGCCCTTGCACTTTGAAGCCACCTTGTTGATGCACGCTTTGCGGCAACAAGCCGATGTGACCCATCACTGGAATCCCGCAGCCGACCAAGCGCTGCACCAGCTCGGCGTGAATGGCACCGCCCTCGAGTTTCACGGCGTGACAGCCGCCTTCTTTCATCATGCGACCGGCGTTGGTGAGGCCTTGCTCGACACTCACTTGGTAACTCATGAACGGCATGTCACCGACCACTTGGGCCCGGTTGGTGCCACGGGCTACGGCGCGGCAGTGATAGATCATTTCGTCGACGGTAACTGGCAGGGTGTTGTCGTAGCCGGCCACCACCATGCCGACCGAATCACCGACTAGTAGGATGTCGGCGCCGGCTTGATCGA
>JAYWHS010000380.1:0-4303 GCA_043777635.1 Kofleriaceae bacterium
CACCAGCGGTGCGTACATCGACTGCGCACACCGCGAGCTTGCGGCCTAAACGCAAAAATCGCGCTGTGGCTTCAACATCGCCAGGTTTCGGTCGGGCCAAAAAATGAATATTGAGACTTGAGGTGACCGCGAGTGGCACCGCGCCAACATGGGCCAAAATCAGGTAGTAGGCCGCAGTGTCGGCGAGGGCCATCATTGTTGGGCCAGAGACGCTGCCGCCGGGGCGAATAAATTCTGGTTTAAACGCGACGCGGGCTATCAGCTCGTCGTCGGTAATGCTGACGATTTTGGCAAATTCAGAAGCGTGCGGGAAGGCATCGCCAAGCAACGCTTCAATTTCACCGATGGACAAACGTGGCATGGCGACACCATACCAACCTGTGCTCACACTTTTGCTGGTGGCGGCGCTTTATATCGCTTGACCTCGACGCAGGGGCCAGGCAGGTTGGCCGCATGATCATTATCTACGGCCATCGAACCTACGGTGCAGTCGATGAACAAGGCGGTCAACACGCGGTGACTAGGTTTGCACATGTGTATTACATGCCGCTGTTCCCGACTTCGTCGATGTGGATGACTGGACCGGAGCGTGGCATCCCGATCAAGATGAGCGGCAAAAGTGTACTCGCGGCGTATGCGCGCACTTGGGGTACCGTCGGTGCGATCGGTTTTGCGTTTTCTGCATTGGGTGGCGGTGGGTTATTCACCGGTCTAGCCGCTGTGGCGCTCGGTACTGCGGCGTTTAGTTCATGGAGTTGGCGTAAACGGCGTACCGAACAAGATGTCTTGCGCGGTAATCTTAATGCGTTGGCATTCGGGACCTATTGCGATCCGCACTTGTTAGAAAAAGATGTAGCCTTGGCGATGCGAAAACGTCTTGAAGCACGGCGGTTGGCTGCCGGCATGACGCGGCCACCCGAAGACGTTGCGCGTTTTGGTAGCCGCAACATCGACGAGCTAGCCAGCGCCTATGGCTTGTTGTGTTTGCACGGCAGTTCCACCAGTGCTGACATCGCGGCGTTGCTGGAACTCAAAGCACCCACCACCGATGGCCGAGGAGGAATCTATCGCGATGGCCACGAAGGCAGCGTGGCCCTCGATATTCCATTGGTCGTAGCAATCGAACAAGCAGCACAAGCGCGCATGGCGGACTAGTCAGACTCGTCGAAGCCATCGACCCGCACCCGGCTGCGCCCAGCGCCCATAGTAACAACGCGGATGGTGGCGCCAACTCTTTCGGCGATGGCTGGGACATGCGAAATGATGCCGACTTGGCGGCCACTCGATTGCAGCGCATCAAGTACTGCAAGCGCGGTGTCGAGGGTGGCAGGGTCGAGCGTGCCGAAGCCTTCGTCGATAAAGAGTGATTGCACGCGTACGCTATGCGCTGCGAGCGACGACAACCCAAGCGCCAAGGCTAACGAGATCAGAAAACTTTCTCCACCCGATAAGCTTGCGACGCCGCGAATTTCGTCGCCTATATCACGATCAACAACTTGCACTTCAAGATCTTGGGCTGGCACGCGTTCCAACGCGTAGCGTGGTGCGAGCCCGAGCAGATGATGATTGGCTTGCTCCAATAACGCGTCGAGGGTTAGCCCTTGAGCAAAGGCTCGGAAAACCTTGCCATCGTGGGAGCCAATGGCTTCAGCGAGTGCGGCGATCGTCGAGGCGTTTTGTTCTGCGGCACCAAGTTGGGCAAGCAGCTCGTAGCGTCGGGTTACATTGGCGTCGTCTACCGCCAGTTCACTGCGGCGGCGGTCGTACCGCTGCTGTAAATCGTCGACGATGAGTTGCGCGCGGGTTAATTGTGCCGCCAAGTCGACGGCAGTCGGTTGGGCTGCCGCACCGCCGTGAGTGTCTTCGATTGACGGTGGCAACGCCGGCCGGGTCTGTTGATGCTCGACCCAAGCGCGGTCTCGTTCATCAAAAAGCTCACGGGCGCGAAGTTCGCCCTGCGCCAATTCAGCGAGCACCCGCGTGAGTTCAGCGGTGGCATGGGCCGAGGTTGCAAACAGTGCAGTGAGTTCTTCGACGGTGAGCCGATGCGTTGTGGCCGCAGTCAGTAACGTAGCTCGTTGAGCTGTAGCGTCGCGCGCACAGCGTTGCGCTTCGTCGTGATCGGCAATTTGGGCCGCCGCCAGTGCAGCTTGCGCTTGTGCAAGCTTGGCTAGCTCGGCCGCAAGCATATCGCGGTGGCCTGCAAGCACGGCGGCGCTTACCGTGGCTTGCTGCACGATGGTTTGATAGCTGTGCCAGTTCGTCGTGAGTTGTGCGTGCAACGTGTGAATCGTGGTTGCAGATGCAAGCTGAGTTGGTAGTTGAAGCTGTTGCAACAACGGCTCAAGTGCCGCCGACAAGGTCACAAACTCTTTGTTGAGCTGAGCGAGCCGTGAATTGTCGTTCTCTTGGGCAACGCGCAGTGCAGCAAGTTGAACAGCGATCAGGTTTTGCCTTTGCAGCAAGTCGGCGGCGGCGATCTGCCGCGACGAAACCACCCCGATGGCTTCGGTTGCGGCTTGTGCGGTTTTTTCAGCACGCTCGCGTTCAGCGCGGGCCGTGTGCAGTGCAGCGACGGCACGGCTGCGTTGATCGGTAAGCCATGCCGCTGCGGCTGGGTCGCTAGGCGTAGCGACGAGTTGCAAGAGACCAAGTTCAACATGCGCCGCTGCCCAGCGTTGCGTTAGCAAGTGAGTTGTGGCTTGCAGTTCTTCGCGTTGTGCCGCCAGCTGTTGCGCTTCGCGTTGCGCCGCCTGCTGCATCGCTTCGAGTTGGGCACGTAGTTGCTGTTGCGCTTGTTGTTCCGTGACCAATTGTCCGACGCGATCTTGCTGCGCGGCAATTGCATCGTCAATCGCATCGCGTTTAGCCCACGGGTGCTTTCGGGCCCCGCACAGTGGGCAAGGTTCGCCGTTGATCAACGTTGCACGGTGATGGGCCAAACTCGCAACGTCGCGCAACCCTTGCAATGCGCGTTGTGCTTCGTCGAGCATGGCAGCATTTTGGTTGTAGCCCGCCAGTGCCGCGGTAATTTCAAGTTGTCGAGCTGCTTGTGTCTCGGACAGCGTCGCAGCGTAGCTTTGTTGCGTAACGGCGTTGGCTTCGGCTGTCAGCGCTGCGATACGTACGCCATCAAGGTCTTCTAAATCGGTGACTCGGCGGCGCGCTACATCTTCGTTGCGCCGGCCAGTGTCGGGTGAAATCAAGCGACGTTTGTCAAACGCTGCGGCTTCACGCTTAGCCAACTCAACGTCATGTTCGGCTTGTTGCAGTTGCGTTCCAACGACGCTGGTCTCGGCGCTCAGCCGCTGTTGTTCGATCGTTGTAGCGTGTAAGCGCGCATGCAAGGTGGTCACCTCTGTGCGGTTTTCCGCAGCGCGCGGCAGGCCGGCGTCGAGTAGAGGCCACGCCTTAGCAAGTGCCTTACGATAGTCGAGGCCACTCAGCGCGGTACACGCCAACTCGGCCCGCGCAACGTCGCTAGCGATGTTGTCGGCATTAACGCGGCTTGCAGCGACATCAAGTTGCAATAGCGCCCGCAGCTCGGCGAGCTTGGATTCGACGCGTTCGACAGCGGTCGTTTGTTGCAACCGTTGAACAGTGGTTTGTTGTACTTGCAATGCGCGTTGCGCGATCCGGTCGCTCGCTGCCGTGCCACGCGCTTGCGCATCGCTGAGTTGCTGCCAGGTTGGGCGATAGGTCTCGGCCATGTGTTGCAGCTGCAACTGCGCACGTTGCGGTGCTGCCGTTGTGTTGGCGGCCTGTGCAACTTGTAACTGTTGCGCACTTTGAGCGCGCAGCGCGTCGATACGCTCATCGCGCTGCTGCCACTCGATATAGGTTTGCAACGATTGAACATGTTGTTGGCCAACGCTGAGCGCAGCTTGTTCTTGCTGTAGCAACGTTTGCAACGTAGTCCGGGCCGCTGGCTCGAGACACGCCAGTGCAGCTACGGTGGTGCGTAAATCCTGTTGCTGACGGACGCGGTCGCTGGCCTGCGCATGGGCCAGTTTCGAAATCGTCGAATAGATCTGCGTGCCGGTCATGCGCTCCAGCAGTTCGCTGCGTTCTTTGCTGTCAGCGCGCAGAAATGCAGCAAAATCGCCTTGGGCTAACAGCACCGAGCGACGGAACTGATCAAACGACAAACCCAAGCGTTGTCTAATTGCGACCAGGGTTTCGGTCTTTTTGCCGCCGAGTACCTCGCCGGTATCGAGTACCGTCAACGACAATTCTTGACCCTGCAGGGCACCGTCGGATTTGCCACGGGCTCGTCGTACCGACCAACGCGCACGGTAGCGTC
>JAYWHS010000381.1:0-4300 GCA_043777635.1 Kofleriaceae bacterium
TTTTCGTTGAGGCGGGTCGCTGGTTATTGCTGACGCGATGAGCTAGAGGCATTGCTGCCGGACTGTGCCGTAACAGCTACGCAGATTTTTCGGACAGCTCAGCGATACGATGCTGGCCGGTTGGTTCTTCTTCCATCGTGAAGTTGGCACGCGGTGGCCCGACTAATCGATTGATTTCGCGCAGCACTTCACTGCCTTCGCACGGCTTTGGCAAAAAACCGGCTGCGCCGATGCGCGCCGAGATTTCTGGTGCGGTCGGTGAGTCCGAAATCAGCAGCAAAGGTGGTGCATCGACTAATCGATTCATGCTCGCCACCAAATTGCTCATGCTGCCGAGCGAATCATGGGTATCGAGAATGATGAGGTCAATTCCGCCTTCGCGTAGATGGTTGATGGCGCTATCGATCGAATCGAGCACCACGACATCATGGCCAAAACCAGTCCATAAATTACACCAGGCCGACGAAGTTTCCGAGTCAGCAGCAACGAACAACAAATTTGCCACGATGCCATTCTAGCAGCAACTAATCAAAACTACCTAAACGGATTGCCCGTGATCTTCGGCCACAGGCGAATCAGTTCAGGACAACTTCACATCAATTGTTGGTGCGTTGCCCAGCACCGGGCCATTGTCGTGGGGCAACGACCTGGCGTTCGCTGGACCGTGCGGCCAGCCGTCGGTATTGGTTAGGCGTCTGGGATCATCTACCGTTGGCATCGGTATGAGCCCCGACATACTACCTTTGGCCATCAGCGCTTGAGCTGGCAGTTCGGCTCGCAACAGCTCAGCAGTTGAGCGACGATCGCCCAAGGTGCGCATTTCGTCGACGGCGGCCGTGCGATATTGCACGGCTTGGCTGGTTAGCCCGGCGCGTTCGCACAACTCCGCTAGCATCGCCTGGACTCGCGCAACGCCAACGCGGGAATGCGATCGGGTCACATGTACCAAGGCGGCTTCGGCTAAGCGCAACGCACGGTAGGAGTCGCCCAGCGTTTGTGTCAATTGTGCTTTGAGATGCAGCACCAACCACAACGTCAGCGGGCCGTCAGTGGCAGCGAGGCCTTCACCCATGGTGACCATGTCGATGCATTCGCGTAGTTCTTGGCGCGCGACATCTAGGTTGCCTTGCCGCATCAATACGGTCGCAAGATCTACGTATAGCTCACACAGTAGCGTCATCGCGCCACTCCCAATGGCACGGCCAATGGCGCGGCGTAACAGTCGCAACGCGGTCTCGCTGTCACCTTCCATCGCACTGATTGCTGCTAAGCCGCGATCGATGGAAGCCGCCATAACGCCGCGGTCGATCCAGGTTCGTGCTTCGGTCAGAAAACCTTTGGCCAAAGCCAGTTCACCGCGTTCGCGTAGGAGGTCCGCTAACCGGATGGAAATATCAACAAAGGTGCCTGCGACATCATCGCCGTCACCCAGGGTTTCGCGGACCGCTAGTAGCGCGCTGCGGTAGCACCGAATTGCGCCGTGGTCGTCGAGCATGGCGTGGGCTTCGGTGCCGGCAGCGATGAGGTATTCGATCGCCAATTGGGCGTCGCCAGCCAGCAAAAAATGGTGGCCAAGCAAGGCCGGGCTTTGCACGTCATTCAACATCGCTTGGGCCGCCGCGGCGTGTAAGCGTCGGCGCACGTCGGCTGGGGTGGATGCGTAGACGATGTCGCGCACGAGAAAACTTTCAAATACCA
The DNA here is from genome assembly GCA_043777635.1 of Kofleriaceae bacterium. Classification (GTDB taxonomy): domain Bacteria; phylum Myxococcota_A; class Polyangia; order Haliangiales; family Haliangiaceae; genus JABFXX01. The sequence continues at coordinate 1,699 of JAYWHS010000381.1, forward strand.
GCTCGGCGGCGTCGGTAACCGGCCCGGCAGGCACCGGGCGCAACAACCCGAGGCGAGTTGCATCTTCGAGCCCAGCAGCGGATTCGTCGTGATTGTCGCTAGCGTCGGCGGCGTCGCTGCGCATCAACGCTGCGATGAGTGCTGGCGCGCCTTCGGTGCCGAGCGCGGCGACCGCTTGCAGCGCTTGTAATGTTGCCATCGGCACAAATGCTAGGCGCGCTGCGATCAAATCAGCTTCACGATCGGCGGCGTCATCAAGTTTGCCGCCGCTGCTAGCGAAGCGTAATAGGTGCGTAACAAAAGACGGTTGGCCGCGGCTAAGTTTATACACGCGGTCAGCGTTGAGCTCCGGCATCGCGGCGTCGACGACTTCGGCAACTGCATCAAGCGACAGCGGTGCTAGCAGCATCGGATGTTTGGTGAATTTGGTCGCAAGGCTCGGATCCATTGTGCACACGATCGGCGGCAGGCCTGGATCGCGTGAAGCAACCACTCGTTGCAACACATCAATGCTAGCGCTGTCGTAGCGATCAACGTCTTCAAACACTACGGCCATGGGTTGTTGCGCTGCGGCGGCAACCATGACCCGTCGCACCGATGCGATGGTTTCATTGCGGCGAACCACCGGCGCTAGCTCGCGCAGCCCGGTTTCATGGCCGAACAAGTGTAAAATACCTGGCGCGTCGCGATCATCGAGCTCTAGCGCTGCCACCCGTGCTTCAACATCGCCGGCCAAACAGATATCGGGCAAGCCCAACAGCGACGCAAGAATCGCGCGCAGTGGATAGTATGGCGTTTCAACCAAGGTTGGATCGGCACCGGTTTGGTAGATAAACATTTTATCGGCTTGCACCCGTTGGTAGCCAGCTTGCAACAATGCGGTTTTGCCACTGCCGCCCGAACCTGCGATCACAAGTGGCCCATCACTTTGAATTTCGCCACGCAAATAACAGGCTAGATTTTCCAGTTCGGCATCACGCCCGCAGATCGGCAGGTTAAGTCTTACCAATCGTGCCGGTGTGGCGATATCGAACACTCGTGAAATGCGTTGCCGGCCAGCGCCACACTCAGGGCAAAACTTGAAGCTAGTTTCGCTGCTCACGCCACATTCGCTACACGCATTGAGATTCGCCAACCCACGCAAGCGGCCCAATTCCTCAAGTACTACCGTGCGCATTTCGCTAGCGGACGCGAAGCGGGCGGTTGGTTCTTTGGCCAATGCTTTGGCCACCAGTTGCTCAAGCGCTAGATTTTGCAGTTCAGCTCGATGTAGCGACAGCGGTCGCACCTCGGCTTTGAGATGATTGGTGAGGATCTCAACGGTGGAACTCGCGATGAACGGCGTAACGCCAGCGATCAGCTCGTACAAAATAACGCCGATGGCGTACAGATCAGCGGCATAGCCAGGTACGCCGCCGCGAATAACTTCCGGCGCCATATATTCAGGCGTGCCGCACACAGCTCGCTCTTCGCCATCACGAGGTGCATTCGCCAAGCGGGCAATGCCAAAGTCGACAACTTTAACCATATCGACGCCAACGCGGCGCTGATCGACAATAATGTTGTCGCATTTAAGATCTGCGTGAACCACGCCGGCGAGATGAGCTTCTTCGATGCCCGCGAGAATTTGCGCAATAATATCAAGGACCCGAGGCACGGCAATCGCGACGCCCGTTTGCAACAGTTGGGTCAGGGTTGGACCGCTGACGTACTCCATGGCCAAATACAACAGGCCATCGCGGGTTTGCCCAAAGTCGATAATCGATACGGTATTGGGATGATTCAGACTCGACGCCGACGTGGCTTCATCGCGGAACCGCTTGACCAAGCGCTCGTCGGTGGCGAGCTCGGCGTTGAGAATTTTAACTGCGACCGTGCGGTGCAAAGCGATTTGTTCAGCGCGAAAAACCGCACCGCTGCCGCCAATGCCGATACACGCGACCAATTTGAATTTGTCGTCGAGCACACGCCCCACCAACTGCTGGGCGGTAGCGATGAGTTGATCGACTTCGTTCATACTGGGCTTAGGCTCCCTCGATGATCATGGCGATGCCTTGGCCAACCCCAATGCACATCGACGCCAGGCCGAACTGGCCGCCCTGGCCTGCAAGTTCATGCATCATGGTGAGTACGAGTCGTGCGCCCGATGCGCCGAGCGGGTGACCCCACGCAATGGCGCCGCCGTTACTATTAACGCGTGCTGGATCGAGCCCGAGCTGTTCAATGCAGGGAATGGCTTGCGCTGCGAACGCTTCATTGATTTCTGCGATCGCCATTTGGTCAGCGCGTCGGCCAATGCGAGCTAAGGCTTTTTGCGACGCAGGGATCGGGCCTAGCCCCATGTAACTTGGTTCCACACCAGCTACAGCGGACGTCACGTAACGTGCTTTGGGTGTGAGCCCGAGTTCTTTGACTGCCGCAGCGCTTGCCAACAATACCGCCGCCGCGCCGTCGTTGAGCCCCGACGCATTACCCGCAGTGACACTGCCACCGGGGCCTTTGGCAAATGCCGGTTTGAGTTTTTGCAATTGTTCCAGCGTGGTCTCAGGACGCGGATGCTCGTCGAGCGTTACTACAATTGGCGCACCGGTTTTGCGATCGA
>JAYWHS010000382.1:0-4291 GCA_043777635.1 Kofleriaceae bacterium
TTCGCGTGGGCAGGTTCCGCGTTGTCTTTCGTTTCGAGGACGATTTCATCAAGGCGATTTTTCTCGAAGAGCGCAGTATTGTATATGAACTGTTTCGACCGTAACTAGCCTCGTTACCGCTTGTGAATTTTGGCCAAAGCGACTTGGTCGATGATCTTGAGTGAGCCGCGAGCAAACGTAAAAAGATGTGTACGGTACCGCAAGGCGACGGTGCGGTTGGCCTCAAGTTCGACGGTGAGCTGAGCACGGTTGCAATCCGGTTGAAAAATCCAGGGGTAGCTCACATCGATGGTGTGCATGCCCGGCGGCATCGTATAGGTGCGTTTGCCCCAATTGCTCGGCACTCGGCCGCCATCAATTTCGACTTTGGGATTCAAAAAAATATTGAGCATCAACGGCGGCCATGTGCCGACTAAGCCAAGGCATTGCAACTCAAGAATCCCCATGTCTGCCATGGCGCATCTTACGTGAAAAGTGACGCAATCGTCTTTTTTGCTGGGTTATTGTGCCGCTGCGCCACACTGATACGAACACGATCGTAGCGCTTCTCTGGCGCGCAACCAATGCTATGAATGAGCCGTGAAAGGTGTGGCATGAGAGCGTTACGATTGCGTGGCGAAACAACGTTGGCGGTGTGGGCCCGGCGTGTGGTCTCCATACCAGCGATTCTGATCACCTTTGTTGTTGGTTGGCTCACCTTGCCAGCGCTGTTGGTCCTCGCGTTATTGTCCGACCTCGTCGATCTTGGCAAACTGCCACGAACTCGTGCCCTAGGTTTTTTCTTGCTGTACGTCAGTTGCGAAACCGCTGGGGTTTTCGCCGCCTTGTGGGTTTGGCTGCATGCGTGCGTTTCGTCGACGGCCGCGCGCAACTACGAAGAAACCAACTTTGCGCTACAGCGCTGGTTTACCCGCAGCATTTTCAACGGCGCGGTCATGCTGTTTTCGATCAAGGTCGAAGTCCAAGGCGAAGCCGGCGGTGGGCCTGTGTTGGTTTTTGCTCGGCACGCTTCAACCGCCGACACCGTGATCGCGGGTGCGATCGTTGCGACTGCGCAAGGCGTGCGGCTGCGTTACGTGCTCAAGCGCGAACTATTGTGGGATCCGTGCCTCGATATCGTCGGGCGGCGCTTGCCCAATGTATTTGCTGACCGCTCGGGCTCCCGCAGCGATGCCGAAATAGCAGCGGTGCGCAATTTGGCGCAAGGCTTGAGTTCAACCGACGGCATTTTGATCTACCCCGAAGGCACACGGTTTTCTGAATCCCGGCGGTTGTCGGCGTTGCAAAAACTTGAAGCTCGCAGCGATGGTTTACATGCGATCGCCGCTGGCTACACCCATGTGTTACCGCCCAAGCTCGGTGGCCCGCTCGCATTGCTCGAAGCATTGCCCAACGTGGCCATCTTGTTCTTAGAACATCAAGGCTTTGAAGGTGCGCGCAGTTTTGGCGAATTTTTCCGCGGTGGGTTGGTGCGTGCAACACTGCGCATTCGCTTGCGTCGAGTGCCGGCACCGCAAAACCAAGATCTTGCAACATGGCTTTTCGAGCAGTGGCAGCAAGTGAATGCCTGGGTCGCCCAAACTCCATTGTAGTGCGTGGCGGGTCGCGCCTCTGGTCTACAACTGACCACGGTTGGCCTGGCCGCTGCACTAGCCGGCGGCGGATTTCTACCCACCATGCGGCGACGCAATATTAAATAAATACGCATGTTTACGACCTAGCTGTGTTGCCAAAATCCTGGCACACATCGTGAATTACATAGCCGCATGCGCGCATCATTGCTCACCTCCCTGGTTTGTTCATCGCTTTTGGCCGCCTCTGTCGGAGCCGCTACCACGGGCTGCACCGGGCAAGAACCAACCAGCGATGTGAATGAAGAAGATGGCGTCGTGGTGCCTGAAGGCAAAGAAGATGACTTCTTTTCGACTGCTGCGGCCGAGTACATTTTTCAAGGCCGCTCGCAAGTCAAAGTTGCCGCCGGCCAAGGTTTGGCCGAAGCCAAAAAATTAATCAGCCTCAAGCACACGGCCATCTCATGGTTTGTAAATGCATACTTGGTTGATAAAGAGCACGATGAATCCAACGCTAGTTATGGTGGCTTCAATGCGATGGTGAAAACCGGCGCAGCAAGTGACCTTGCGATCACCGACAAAGGTGGCGGTGTCTTTGAATTCACCTTTCAACAAATCATTGCCGGTCCTAAAAATCTGATGAGCAAATTGCCGCTCGTCGCCGGCAAGATCAACATTGAAATCGGCAAGCCAAGCAACGAAGAAATGGCGCTGCTCGAAACCAACAATGAGTGGTACCGCAAAGCGCCGTGGGACAACTGGAACCCTGCCGCCGTACCCGCAGCGCAAAAAGAAACCATTAGTTTCTCGGTCAGCCGCGAAAAAGCTTCGAACGACGCATGGTGGGATTACAAAAAACTCTTAGCTGACGACAAACTCACCATCGACGCGCACTTCGGTTGGGATTACCACAGCGCGTACCACACCAAACACTCGAAAGAGTTGTACAGCTTTTTGCTAGCGCGCGGCTTTACCAGCCCGGTCACCAGTTGGGATAAATACACCCGGACCAGCGGTCCGCTGACGCGTAAAATGAAAGCCAACGGCCGCGACGTCTCCGTCGAAGTTCGCATTTATTATGGGCGTACTGGCACCGATACCGATCCAGATACTGCCGCTGGCGGCATCGTGCTGGAAAAAGACATGCGCGAATCACTCAATACGCGCGATGTTGTTATTTACTCTGGTCACTCCGGGCCGTTTTATGGCTTTGCGCTGGCCAATTGGAAAAAGACCGACGAAGGTGATCTCGACGACAGCGAAATGTCGACGGTCACCATGCCAGCCAACCGGTACCAAATTGTCTTGGCCGAAGGTTGCGATACCTACATGACGGGCCAAGCGTTCAAACTCAATCCTAATAAGCTGGGCAAGAACATCGACATCGTCACCACGACTTCATTCTCCAACGCTGGCACGGCGACCACCGTCACCAACTTCGTGACCAAGTTGCTCGAAAACACCAGCGGCACGCTGCGGCCGAAACCAGTGTCGGTGATGTTGACCGACATTAACGCTACCGCGGAATATGGTTTTAATACCCTCTACGGCATCCATGGTATCGACGACAATCCGCAGTTGAGCCCGTTTGCTGATGTGTCCAAATCTTGTAAATCGTGCACCACCAATGCTAGCTGCGGCGCAACCGGCAACTCGTGTGTCAGCCTCGGCGCTGGCACTGGCAAAGTGTGCGCTTCGGCCTGCACCACCGATGCAGCCTGCCCAACCGGCTACGCTTGTCGCAACATTGCAGCGGGTACAACGGTATTTGCCAAAGCCTGCGTACCTAAGACGCTACGCTGCCAATAGCGCCGTCGTTGGTTGCAACGCAACGGCTAAACCACTGCCGTGTAACGATTGAACCGTGCGTCATTGATCGCTATCGTGGGTGAGCCATGGCAGAACAACCTAAAAATCCACTGCACGGCATCACCCTGGCCACCATCCTCGATGAATTGCTCGTCGCCTACGGTTGGGACGGCCTGAGTGAACGCATCAACGTCCGCTGCTTTACCCACGATCCGTCGGTGAAATCGAGTCTGACATTTTTGCGCCGCACGCCGTGGGCGCGCACTCAAGTTGAAACGTTGTATTTGTCGCTGCTGAACAGCCGGCAACGCAGCAACTAAGTGCGGGTTATTGCAGTTCGCGTGTCTAGGCACAAACAACATCCGTGTCGGAGCCGAGAGAAATTCGCACTCAACTACGTTGAGCCACCATTGAATAATAGTCGATGCGTTAGAGCCGCGTGTTCGCGGCCTAGTCGTGTCTTGTAGTTGACTTCTATGAGGTTGTCAGACACTGTTCAATCGTGAAAAATTTAAGGGTGTGGGTAATCGCGACGAGCTTGTTAGCTGGTTGCGGAAATGAACTTTCGTCACAAGATGTTTCGGGGGGGGGGGGGCGAGCGCCGCAACCTCTAACGCAGAAACAAGCTACCAAGCGAGCCTATGACGCTTTGGATGGCAACGAACTAGCTAGCAACGTGACGAGTGTAGTCACACGGTCAGCTCCTGGCGTTGGACAAAATGTAGTAGAAGTAATGCTCACTACGAATAGTCAAACGGCTGCGTTTATCGTCGACGAAGACGGCAATCGTGAGCCTACAGAGGTCTTCTGGGCAAGAGAACGTGCTGCGCAACTTGCTCGCTTTAAGAAGATGTCGCCAGCGTTGTTTGCATTCAAGCAAACGTTAGCAGCAGACGAGCTTGTAGATGTCA
>JAYWHS010000383.1:0-4280 GCA_043777635.1 Kofleriaceae bacterium
GTTTTTACCAAAATCGTTACCAACACCATCGCCGAAGCCGAAGATTACGACGGTGATTTTCTAGTTCACGACGGTGATTTGGTGGTGCAGGGCGATCTCAACGTAGCCTCCACGCTGGGTGCCCATACGTTATTTGTGTTGGGTAACCTAACGGTGACCGGTTGTTATTCAGATTCGGATGATCCGCAAACGGTGACGCAAGTAACAGGTAACTTCACCGCTAGTGCAGTGGTCACCGCTGGATTTCTCGAAGTTCACGGCGATGTCACCGTAACCGGGCCACTCCTTGGTGATTACAACGATTGCAGCGCGTTTGTCGGAGGTTCGGTGCGTTGCGAGCTATTTTATCCTGAAGAACATCATTTCACGATCAAAGGCGACTTGATCGCGGCCATTGGGATTGGCCGCAATGTGATTCATCGTACGATTGCGAAGAGCAAACCAACGCCGCTTGCTGACACTGATCCGCGCATGCTCGAATTCTTCGACGAAGAATTTTTTGAAATCGATAGCGATGGAGATATTGATCATCTGCGCGACTACGGCGCAGTAAAGCAACGGGTGCGTGCTGGGTTACCGCTTAAATCCAAATCCTGAGTTGCGTTACCCTGTGCTTCACTGAAAAAAATTGCTTTTCACGAGCGATCGATCATGCGAGCTTTGGGTAACGCTGCGGGTGCCGGTTCATTGCCGAGAGCTGCCTTAGCGGCACGGCGTAAAACGATCTGGCTACCGACGAGGTCACAGGCAATTGCACCCAATGCCAGCGCTGTGCCAATAATTTTGTCACCCGCAGCCAGATATTTGAGCCCCATGATTTCCATGCCGGCAAGCAACATGGCACGCAACCATGCGCCTGCGACCATGTGCCCGGTACCAAAGGTTATGCAACACGATACCAACGCACCGATGGCAACCCGACGGCGATAATTGAGGCGGCTACTCAACGCTTGCAGCGATTCAACGGGTGCACTCGTCGATGCAACTTGGGCATAGGCCAAGGCATCAGCATCAACCGGCGCACCAGCTGCCATGGCTTCGGCTTCAAGCGCTTCGTCGGAAACATCAACACCCTTACGAGCTTCCGCTACCAACCGGCGAGCTTCGTCAGCATCTTTGACGGCTACTTGCAGTTGCAGCGAAATGGCTGCGCCGCCAAACCCGCCTAGCAGCGAAGCATGGTGTTCGCCTGAAACCGTTGCGAGAATGCCTTGGTCGCGCAGTAGCGTTTTGAGCATGGTGGCTTCGGCGGTGTTGATACAGGTTGCAACTGCAATGCGAGCATCAATGTCAATGCGGCGGGCCATACGCTGAACCTACGTGGCAGCGCTGGTTGGCGCAAGGGCGATGTACAGCTCGGTCACCATACGCAATGCGATCGTAAGGTTTTGCAATGTGCGGTCGAGGTTGGCAAAGGTTTCCTCGTCGCTGTCGCCCCATGCCCAAAAACTAATCATCAGTTGCGTACCAAGCTGGGTCGAGCTTGGCACTGCTAAAAATCGCACCGGTACGATCGTGGTGCTCACCATACCCTGCACAAAGCTAGGATCGGCGGGGGCCAAAGCAAGATGAAGTTGTTGGGCCAATGTCGGCATCGCTGCGGGCGGCAGGTTGCATGCCAGGTCGCGAAACAACAGCATGATTCGGCCAGTGCAAACCAGCGTCGCTGCAACGTGGGGATACGGATTTGGCGTTGGTCCCGTGAACTCGCAGTCATTGCTTTCCAGTAGTCCGGTGCGGGCATTGATCCATTCAAGCAACGCATAAAAGCGCTCAATCGCAGCCGTGTGCTGCCAGGGCACAAGATCTTCGAGGGCGGTGCGAATCAGCGCTGGGGTACAAACTAAATCGTAGTATCGAAACTGCGAATTTTCGACCGCGTCAGTCCATGGGTGCGACCGCAACGGCAGCGGTGGTCCGGCGTACTCGACGGTTTGCATAAGGCGGACACTACGCTGGTTCGTTGCCATGTTCTAGAACACCGCACGGTTTGCATCCTTCGCTGGTGCGCAGATCGAAGCGCACACCAGCGGCGAATAATTCAACCGTCGCACCTGGCCTCGCGCTACGATGTGAACCATGGCTCCGTCGCATGGATTGGTGGTTTCGCCTGCGCCCACGACGTGTGCGTACTGCGGCGCTGCGACATCGAGTGAGCAAGCCATCCTCGACGTCGAAGGCTGGCGCTGCGATGCTTGCCAGTTGCGTAGCGCCATCGCTATTAGCAACGGTGCTGACGAACAATTCGGCAGTATCGGCCGGCAGGCGATGGTGCGCAAAGGCCAACGAGTGCGGCAACGCGCGATGGTCGCAACTGGTGCCACCGTGGCCTGTTTGGGTGTCATTGGCTATTTGACAACGCTGCCCCTCGATGTCTCGCGGTTGTTAATGTACGCGGTGCTCGGCGCGTTTATCTCGACAGTGGTGTTGGGCTACGAGCTGGCAGCGCATCGCCGCATTAAAAATGCGCTCAAACAAATGGAACTGCCGTCGGCCAGCGTGGTTGCAGAATAGGCCGGTTGATTTCGCGCTGTTAGCTGCGACCCGCCGGCGGGTCAAAATCAAGGCGGGCAATTTGCAGCACGCCAACCATCATCGACCCACCATCAGCTTTGGTGAACGCTAGGTCGCGTTGGCCAAGTGCGCGAGCATAACCGAGCGAATTATTCCACATGGTGGTTTGCGCTGTGCGCGCCATTGGATCAGGTGCGACGGCAGAGCCCGGATACAGCGCAGGATACCGAGCTTTGAATGTTTGACCGTCGGTGAGGGTGAGCTCAACGGGCATCCACATCGAATCAAATGACGAACGGGCTTCAATCATGGTGATGCTGCGCACTTGGCTAAACGCAATGTCGAGCACATCTTCGCCGTGATACAGCGGCATGATCGGGCCGGTCAGATCATCGGTATCGGTAACGTGGGCAAAGCGCGCAGTTTGGCCACTGCGCCAGGTCAGCGTGCCAGCGCTCGACGGTGTCGCGGCTTTGATTTTGTTGAGGACCTCGGCCGCTTCGTCGTAGCGCTCTTCGGCGTGCAGCACCAGCGCTTGCACATACGCCACCGCGTGCGGAGGTGGCGCACCGATACCCGCGCGGCTGGTTGCACGCTCACGGTCGCTAAGCCGCGCAGTTGCAAATGCTTCAGCTCGCGCATTGCGCGCCAGTGCAGTCATCGCAGACGCGGCTTGTGGCACCAGCACCAGCAAGCGTTCCATGGTGGCCGCAGCCTCGGAAAATCGTTGGACTCGTACTTCAAGATTAAACTGTTGCAGCAGTTGTCCGGGATCCGGCGTATCGTGATCGTTGACTCGCATCAATGCATTCAATGCGTCAGAAAAATTGCCATGCTGCACTAAGGCATCGATCTCTTCGGAGGTCATAAGTTCCTGTTGATGAGCGCTATTTCTCGACGCAGTAAATATGTCGCTTTAGCATTGGACAACTTTGCGAAATGGCCGCTTGATATGCAAGTGCGCGTGCGTGCAACGGATCGCCGGTGATGCCGGTGGCACCGGTACTGCCCCAGCCTGCACAATTGGCGTTCAATACTGACGTTGCGTTTGGACTCCCGCCTGTCCAAACTTGGGGAATGGAGCGAGCGTCTACAAATGAGCTGTCGGCATGTTGATTGAGAAAAGTTAAGGGTGTCTTGGCGAGTGACCCGACCGGCGAGCCGTCTACCCGAATGAAAAAAGTTTCCGGGGGAAGCCCTACCCGTGCAAGCGAGGAATCGGTGAGTGTGGGCAACAGCGCGACAAACATGCCTGGGGCCAAGCCAGCAGCTTCTTGAGCGCACATATCATCATAGATGCCTAGCCCTCGATTGCCGAAGTCAGCAGTTGTAGACAAAAATATGCGCTTGCGTCCGTTGGGTGACAAAGGGCTGACTGGGATCGGCTTGCCGACCGAGATGCAAAGCAGGTGATGCTTGGAGTCGCAGCCTACTGTGCCGGCTTTTAACGTCGCAATGAGCGAGCTGGTATCGCCAACCCCGCCGCCGCCGCTCGTGACGACTGAGGTGAAGCCACCGCAGTTAGCTGCTACGGGGCTACCGTCAGCACCCAAACCGGTCCAGATCGTAGTTTCCGTCGGCCTAACACCTCGTTCATTAAGCACGATGGCATTGCGCACCCTGTTGGAAAAATCGCTGGATTTATCCGCCACGAAAGCTCGATCGGTGCGGATCCAGCCGGTTGTGTCGGTGACCGCGGTCAAGTTCAATGCTGAATACGGCGCGGCGGTTCCAATCACTGCAACAAAGTTGCCGACAAGCAGCCC
>JAYWHS010000384.1:0-4274 GCA_043777635.1 Kofleriaceae bacterium
TTGGGCTCGCGGCAATTTTGGCGATGTTCTTACTCATCATGACTCACAAAGTTGCTGGGCCGTTGTTCAAGGTTTCGATGTATTTTGATCGAATGGCAGTTGGGCGGCTCAGTGTGGTAACGCCGCTTCGCCAAGGCGATATGTTGCACGATTTTTTTGAAACGTTTCAGCACATGCACGAAGCTGTGCGCGAGCGACAAATTGCCGATGTGACGGCCATGACCGCAGCGGTCCGGTCGTTGGGCTCGCAACCAGGTATGGCAGCCGCAGCAGCTGAATTAGAACGTCACGTTGCGGCCCGCGCGGCGTTACTGTCGTAGGTGTTGCACGGTTCGGGGCTGTGCGCTCTCAAACATTGCCAACTTACGAATGTGTAGGGCTTGGCAGTGATATTGTCGGCGGCGATGCAGGGTGAACGCGACCGTTGGTACACACTGGGCGAACGCTATTGGGCCATGGGGTTGCCGGCCGCAGCGCGCCATGCGTTTGAAACATGCCTCGCCAATGACTCTCCTTCCATGCAGGCTGCGGCGCAGCGTTTGTTGGAAATGGCGATTGCCCGAGGCGATGTCGCCATGGCCGAAAAGGCCGGGGCACGCGGCGGAAAACTTGCACTGGCAAAAGCCCGGATGTTGGGACAGCAGTTTGCCTCGGCCCGTATGTTGTTGGCGCAGGTACTCGACGGTCGCGGTGTTACCAACAGTGAACGCGCGGCTGCCATGTTGGGATTGGCGCAGGTTGCTGCTGCGACCAGTGACCCCGACGGTGAACTTGCATTGTTGAGCGCAGCTTTCGGCGAATTGATGAACGCGGCTGCCAACGCCGCCGATCTTAGCCTGGTTGATCTCGATGATGTTGCAGGGCGGGGCGTTGCCCTGGCGCTTGGCGATGAATGGTGGGCTGTCCTCGATGCACGCGTTGCCGATACGGCGTTGAGCGCCGCTGCGGTGGCGCAGCTACATTTGGTGCGCAGCTCGCTCGCCGCAGCACGGTTTGCGATCCTTGACGCACCTGGCGGCGAAGCAGTTACGCTCTTGCTAGAAGCTGCCGACGCCAGTGGCGCGGCGTCGGCTCGGTTGCGGGCCCTGTTATTTGGGCATCGCGTGAGCCTTGGCTTGTCGTCGAGTTCACCCGAAGGTGCCGCTTCGATCATTGCTGCCATAACCAACCTACTGCAATCGAATCCCGAATTATCGGCGGCCCAGCGAGCGCAGGGCTGGCTTGCGGTCGCAGCGCACAGCGACCGAACTGGTGCGGCGGCGGCGGCTGAAGGTGCACTACGAAATGCGTTGGCATGTCGGCCTGCCGATCCTGACATTGCAGCGCGTTTGGCGCTGTCGCTGATGGATCGCGGGGAATTTGAGTTGGCGTTACATGAGATTGAGCGGGCCTTGCGCATCGATTCCGATCAACCCTCGGCATGGCGCCATGCTGCACGAATGTTTGATAGCACTGCCGCATCGTCGGTGGTCATTGGCCGGTTGCTCGATGCAGCGGCACCGGGTGCCGCACTCATCGCCAAGGCCGCGCCTCGATTAATCCACGCGACCGCAGAATTCGCCCGGAATGAAGTATTGGCGGGAGTGCACGATCACGGTCACCGGGTCAAAAACGTGTTGGGTATCTTGGGCGCGCGCGCGCGCAGTGCACGTAAAGCAGCAAGTGGCGTCGTCGATGATGGCTTGCAAATCAAGTTGCGTGATCTCGAATCCGAAATCGGCGTGCTGTACCAAGAGTGGGCCGAATATTTGCGATCGATGCAACGACCGGTGCCGTCGGTCGAACGCGTTGACGTCGGACCCTTACTGCTTGATGTTGTCGCTGCGGCAAATGCACGTTGTCCGACGGTGCCGATTTTAATCAACTCACCGGCGCTGATCCCTGACATCGCTGGCGATCGCACGATGTTGCGTGAGGCCTTGCTCAATATTGTCAACAACGCCGCCGAAGCGTGTCAACAAAACGCGGGCAGCGTTGCGATCGAAGTTCGAATTGTTGGCGAGCCTGGCGCCGGTCCAACGTTAGTTTTAGAAGTACGCGATACCGGGCCAGGCATCCCGCGCAATTTGTTGCCGCGCTTGTTCGCTCCAGGTTTTACGACGAAGGAAAACGGTTCGGGCATTGGCTTGGCCATCGCCGAACGGGTGGTTACAGCCCATCGTGGTCGAATTGCCCTCGACCCCAATGTCGGCGGCGGTACGGTCGTCGCGATCACGTTGCCGAGTGAGACACTGCGATGATTGGAACCATCGTCTGCGTCGACGACCAAGCCGAAGTGCGGCGCTTGCTTGGTGAGGTTTTTCGCGCACGCGGTCGCGATGTGGTCACGTTTGATGACGGTGAAGACGCGATTCGGTGGTTGCAAAATAATGACGCTGACCTGGTAATTTTGGATCTCGATTTGGGACCGACCAAAAAAACCGGCATTGAAGTTTGTCGTACGTTGCGGGCCTCGTTGCCGGAAATGCCAATCATCATGTTGACCGGCCACGGCACCATCGATGACGCGGTAGCGGCGGTAAAAGCCGGTGCTGTGGATTTCATCACCAAGGACCCATATCTCGAAGACAAACTCGAAATTTCAGTCGAAAAAGTTGAGCGCATCCTAGAGCATGCCAAAGATCGCCAACGGTTAGAGCGCGAGAACCAAGAGCTCCGGGTGGCCAACGAGCGGCTGCGCAAAATGGCCGGTCGACGTTGGGAAATCGTCGGAGACTCGGTGCTGATTCGTGCGGTCACAACCAAAATCGAACGGGTTGCACCTTTGCCACGCCCGGTGCTGGTCTTGGGACCGCGTGGCACCGGGAAAGAACTCGTGGCGCGTGCGATCCATATGCTGTCACCCCGCGCTAGTGAGCCGTTCATCACCATTAACTGTGCAGCGGTCGCGGAGAGTTTGCTTGAAAGTGAACTGTTCGGCCATGAAGAAGGGGCCTTCACCGGCGCAACCAAGCAAAAAGAAGGCAAATTTGAACTCGCCGATGGCGGCACGCTATTTCTCGATGAAATCGGCAACATGTCGTTGGAGTTTCAAGCCAAGATTCTGCGCGTGCTTGAGTATCAACGGTTTGAGCGTGTGGCCGGATCTGAGTCGATTCAAGTCAATGTTCGGGTGATCGCAGCGACTAATGCCGATCTCAAAGTTGCGATTATGGAGGGGCGCTTCCGTGCTGATTTATATGATCGCTTAGCGTTTGAAGTCATCACGCTGCCTCGGTTAGCGCAAAGGATGGAAGACGTGCCGATGCTCGCAGTGTATTTCATGGCGAAATTTCGGCATGAAGTGGCCGGTATCGCAGTGCGCGAAATTTCCGCGGAAGCGCTCGATCGTTTGTGCGCGTATGATTATCCGGGCAATATTCGCGAACTCAAGAATGTTGTCGAACGTGCTATTTATATGGCTCAAGGAGAACGGCTGGTTGCAGCCGACATTGATGGTGCGCTGCCGCCCGAGGCGTTTGAGCGGGGCGCATTGTTGGCGACGCCAGGCTTTGCGGATGACCCAACGCTATCGTTGCCGGATCGCGTCGACGCGTTTGAAGCGTGGCTGTGCCAAGATGCCTTGGAGCGCACTCGATTTCGACAAAAAGAAGCCGCGCAATTATTGGGGCTGTCCTACGATCAATTCCGGCAACGATTTAAAAAATTTGGATTGGGTCGTGACTCAGTCCGTGATCTGCAAAAAGAAGGCTAGTACCGCAGGTCCGAAGTCCGTTCAGGGTTCCTGAGGGGCTGTGGTACGAAATAACAATGATGCGAAGACCGAAAATCAAGCAGGAGCACGCACAAACCGTGATCGAACTTTGGATTTGAGGTACTAGCTGCGCGCTACGGAGCTGATATGGGATTTTTTTCGCGATTCAAACAAGGGGTATCGAGCCGTGCCAACGCCGCGCTGGATAAGGCCATAGATCCGGAAAAAGAGTTAGAAATGGCTCTCATGGAGCTCGAAGACGGGCGCAAAAAAGCCGTCACGGAACTGGTCAGTTACAAAGCTACCGCCAAGCAAATGGACCAGGAGCTGGAAAAGTTTCGCGCCAAGTCAACGGAGTGGGAGCGTCGCGCGATGATCGCCGTCAAAGCTGGCGACGACGATGCTGCCAAAACCGCCCTGCGTGAAAAAAAGAATTGCGATACTGAGATCAAAAAAATTGAACTCGATAAGGCGGAGGCAACCGGCTACGCCGTGCAACTCAACAAGAGTCGTAAAGAGTTCGAAACCAAATTGACCATGCTTAAAATGCGCAAGGGTACATTGGCCACGCAGCTAGCCG
>JAYWHS010000385.1:0-4272 GCA_043777635.1 Kofleriaceae bacterium
GATGTGCAACGCGACGCGCTCAAAGACGTGATTTTGGGCGATACTGCAGCGAGCAATCCTGATGCACCACAGATCACCCTCGACGACGTAGCAGTCGCAGGCGCAAGCCCTTCGGTCTTGGTGCGCGGTAAGAGCTATCAATTCGGCCTTCGCAACTTTGCAGTAGATCCAACCCTGGCGTTTCAATGGGCGGTTTCAACTGGGCAACTCACCAAAAGTGAAACTCCTGGTCCGCTGCTTGAAATCGACGACACCGCCATCGCTGGGCCGGCCAACTTGTTGGTAGTAGTGCGCAACGATCGCGGCGGCGTGGCGTGGGCAACTGCGTCGATTACGATCGAGTAGCACGGTATTTGTGCGGCGCAGCCGCGCTGCACGCTGCGAATTCTCCTACACTTTGGGGATGAAACAACCGGCGTGCGATTGGGCCACCGCAGCGAAACATCTGCATGCTGTCGACGCCAAACTGCGGCCGATCATTGATGCGCATGGCATCCCGGATTGGAAGCCAACCCGCAATCCGATTCAATCGCTGGGTCGCGCGATTGTGTTTCAACAATTGTCCGGCGCTGCGGCGGGCACCATCTACAAACGCTTTGTTGCGCTGTATGACAACAAGTTTCCCACGCCAGCACAACTGCTCGCCACCGACGAGCCGATCTTGCGCGGCTGTGGCCTTTCGGGTGCGAAAGCCGCCGCGCTCAAAGATCTTGCGGCCCACGTCGCCGACCAACGGTTGCAGCCGTCGAAACTTACCCACATGTCGGATGCCGATGTCTTGGCCGCGCTGTTGCCGGTACGTGGCATTGGGCCGTGGTCAGTCGATATGTTTTTGATGTTCGCGCTATCCCGGCCCGATGTCCTACCCGTCGGCGATCTCGGAGTTCGCAAAGGCATGCAAACGTTGTATCGGCTGCGCCAACTTCCGACTCCGGAAACGATGATAAAACGCGCCAAGCCTTGGCAACCGTTTCGTAGTTTAGGATCATGGTACATGTGGCGAGTAGTAGACAATGAAGCGTGAGTCCAAGCAGATTGCAGCCCAACCTGGCAGCCACACGGCAGCACCACTGGTCGCGCCAGGAGAAGTGGTGCAGTCAGCCTTTCGCATCGTCCGAGATATCGCGAGCACCGAGACTGGGATGGTATTCGAAGCTCACGACATGTTGCTAGAACGCGACGTCGCACTCAAACTCGGATGGCGAGATCAAGCGCCAGGCTTGATTTTGGCGGAAGCCCGTCGTTGCGCCAGCGTCAAGGATCCTGCAGCCGTGCTGGTCCACGCTATCGGCTCGCATCGTGATTTAGAATTTGCCGTTGCCGAACGCCTCGTCGGCCGGCCGTTACACGCCATGATCGGCAACGCAGCACTATCGCCAAGCATCTATCTCCGTCGGTTTCGGCAAATTGTCGCCGGTGTCGCGGCTTCACATGAAGCTGGGTTAGCCGCAGGTGATCTGTCCAGCGACAGCATGTGGCAATGCGGCGATGGCCGGATCGTACTGGGCCGAGTATCGTTGTCGCAAGTGCCAGCCTTCGGCCCCGATGGTTCTTACATCACGCCAGAAATTGCGCTGGGGTTGGTTGCCGCCGAAGATCCTGCGGCTGCTGAATCTGGGGATTTGTATCATCTCGGCTGTATCGCCATTGAATTGGCGCGGGGTGCACCGCCGTTTGAGGGCAGCGTCGCCGAGCAGTTGCGTGCGCATGCCTACGATCAACCACCACGCTTGATTGACCTGCGGCCCGACGTACCAAACGAAGTGGCTGACTTGGTTGCATGGCTGGTTGCAAAACAACCAGCGGCCCGGCCACGCTCCGCTATCGATGTGTTGAACCAACTCGACGCCGTGATTGAGCGACAAGGCAGCACCAAACGCTCACTGCGCGTGCTCATTATCGACGACGATATGGCGCGTGCGCGGTGGCTCAGCAATATCTGCCGGCGCGCTAGCTCGCAAGTACTGGTCGAAACCGCATCCGAAGGTACCGAAGCGGCGCATAAATTAAACCGCGATCAACCCGACCTGGTGATTCTTGATTCAACGCTGTCCGGCGTCATGAATGCGCTGGAACTGGTGATGTATACGCGGAGTTTAGAGTCCAATGTCCGCACCCAAATGGTGATGTTTGGCGACGTTAGTGGCAATGATCAGGCGATTCTCGATCGCGCGAGTGTTGCGTATATCGATGAAGATCAGCAGAGCGCGGATGCGATTCTTGATATTGTGCGGCGCGCTGCGGCGACGATTACGGCGAGTCCGCGGACGAAGCGCTCAACGATTTCGGGGTGATTTTCCGGTATGTGAGGGCGTGACCGCGTGAGCGTGTAGGTGCGTGGAAGCCTGGGTGCCTGGGTGCCTGGGTGCGTGGAAGTCTGGGTGCGCGATGAAGGGCGGAGAACGGCCGGGTGAACGGTCGTCTCACGGAGGCTTCCGAGGGATCGAAGAAGTGCTCGCGCGATTGCTGTGCTGTCGGCAGCGCGGCCGCGTGGGGCTGTGCTTGCGCGACGTATGCTGCGCCGCCGTCGCGTCGCGGGTGGATCCCGCGGTGGCATTGAGTGACGAAATTCGCGGGGCGTCGGGGTGCGTTGGTGAGTTAGGATTTGATTTGGCGATAGTTGGCAATCGGAGGCTTGGTGGCTGGGATTTGATTTGGCGATAGTGGGATGCGTGTGAGCTTTGGTTGGTCTTTTGGTTGTGCAAAACGCAGGGGTGTTGTGATTGAAGTCGCGAGGCGCAGGGGTGTTGTTATGGCACCGGTCGTGTCGGATGCGCGAAAAGCTTACGTGCGTGGGCTGGCAACTTGAATTGGCGATAGTTTGATTTTTGCCTGCTGAAATTCGCATTCCTCGTCGATTTTTGTTGCATTCCTCGTCGACAATTGATATTGGCTTGTATCAAAATAGTGGGAGTGGAGACCATGGGGCGAAGGCAGGTTCAGTTAGGGTTGGCGCTACCGGTGGTAGTTGTGAAACATGGTTGGGGTGGGGCACGTAAAGGTGCGGGGCGTAAAAAATTGACGAGGCACCTGCCGCATCACAAGCGGGAGGTTTTTTCGAAGCGCATGCCTGTGCATGTGACGATGAAGATGGCGAAGGATGTAAGGGGGCTACGGGGTCGGCGGATGTACCAGGTTGTCGAGGCTGCGTTGTGGGCTGCGGCAAGGAATGAAGATGGTTTGTTGTGTGATTTTTCGGTGCTGAATGATCATCTGCATTTGGTGATGGATGCGGCCAATAGCCGAACGATGCGTAGTGCGGTAAGTGGGTTGGCGATCCGGGTGGCCAAGGCAATCAATGGATTGTGCGGGCGCAAGGGTCGTGTTTTTGATGACAGGTATCATGCGAGAGTTTTGCGCACACCGACCGAGGTGCGGCGGGTGCGGCACTATGTGCGGGATAATTTTCGCAAGCATCTGCGGGAACGGTTGCAGACGGAGCGCACGCAAGCTGAGGCTGCATGGATTTGCGTTGGGGGCGATAATCGTGAGGTGTTACAGCAGATTTTGCAGTGCAGTGTGTGGATCGATCCGTGTTCGTCGCAGGCGGTGCGTGCAGACGGAGGTAGTTGGCCTGTGGGGCGGTGTTGGTTGTTGTCGGCGGACGCTGCAGCGCGGGCCGTGACGTAGTTCACGCCGGTGTTGGTCAGCTCGACCCAGTCGGCGACCTTGTCACCATTCGACTCGACCTCGTTGATCCGGATGGCGTGCCGCCTCAGGCGCTGGGCGCAGGCGATGGCTCAACCTATCGTTCAAAATGAAGTGCGTTCGCTCACGTTTGGCTCAATGTAAGGGTTCATCCATCGTCGAGTTCCAGGCATAATGCGAGGATGAATCGACCTCGATGTACGTCACTCGCGACACTCGCGACATTCGCGTCGCTCGCATCACTTACGTCACTCAGCCTACTGTCTTCTTGCGGCGATGACCCAATCAAAAATCCGCGTTCACTGTTTGTGCTCGACCAAGCCAACGACGGCTTCACGTTTGACACCTATTTTGACATGCCGTTACCGTCGGACTTACGGCTCACCGCTGACGGCACGCCTGATTTTACCGGCTATCCAAATCGCGACAGCCTGCCGATCGTCAACGATTTACTAGCGCTGGCTCGGATTCGAAAAGGCTATCCGGTGATGCCGATCGCGTACTTTCACTTCGACGCTGGCAACGTCGATCTCGCGCTACCACCGCGGCAAATCACCGACATCATCGACACGGGCAACAATGCACCTGCCCTGTTGATCGATATCGACGACGCTTCGCCCGAAC
>JAYWHS010000386.1:0-15414 GCA_043777635.1 Kofleriaceae bacterium
ACAAAATGGCCACGTTCGCGGCCTTCGCCGGCAATTTCACGCTGGGAAAAAGGCCAAAGTTCAATTGTTTCAGATCGCCCAACCAAAGCGTCAGGCAAGCTCTTGAGGCCATGAATCCGGGCCGAGCCAGTAAGCAAAAACTGACCAGGCCGCGGATCGATATCGACCCGTGCTTTGAGCGGCAAGATGATTTCAGGCGCACGTTGAACTTCATCAATCACCATCAAGCCATCGTGCTCAACGAATCCTTCAGGGTCAGCCTTGGCTGCGGCCAGGTCGCCGGGACGATCCAACGTACGCAGGATCACCTTGTCCCGCTGTTTGGTGGCCGTCTGAACCACGGTGCTTTTCCCTACTTGACGCGCGCCGTTGAGAATGACCACACGGGTGTCGCTCAACGCGGCGCGAAGCGCAACTTCAGCAAATCGTGGCAGCACTGGTTGCACCGTCTCAGAGTACCTTTAACGTGGTGGATTTGCCAGCCTGTACGTGGTGGATTTGCCAGCCTGTACGTGGTGGATTTGCCAGCCTGTACGTGGTGGATTTGCCAGCCTGTACGTGGTGGATTTGCCAATCGCCACCAGGTGGCTTTACCAGTCTGTACGTGGTGGATTTGCCAGCTTCCATCAGGTGAATTTGCCAGTCTCCACGCAGTGGATTTGCCAGCCTCCATGTGGTGGATTTGCCGGTGTCCACGCAGTGGATTTGCCAGTCTCCACGCGGTGGATTTGCCAGCCTCCACGCAGTGGATTTGCCAGCTAACGCAGCGGCGGTTGCGCGCTGACCACGGCCGCGCCGCACTCATCATCGACCACGAGAATCGAAAACTCCTTGGTGCGATCGAGGTCGTCAGTTGACAACGATACGTAGTCGAACCAACCACGCAAATCGGTATAGCCATCTTTGTAGAAGGCTACCCCATTGGCCCCGCGCCCATAGGCTTTCACGTACGCCGCCGCGCGCGGTGTATTGTCCGCCGACCGGACAACGCGCAGGCGACCCGCATTGTGCGTGACGGTAACTGCAAGATCATTGGCGTAATGACTGCGTACCATGCTGATGCCCGGCCCTCGCACTTCCACCACAACATTGCGGCCGGCCACCGCAACCGGCCAGGCAACTATCTGACGCGGCGTCGTCAGGTCCACAACCACCGCTAGGGTCGGTTCCACAAATGCAAAGCGTGCCACATCAGCTTGGGCAAAAGGCTGCTTCGAAAACAGTAATTCGGCGTCGATTGAAAAAAACCGTAGCTCGATCTGAGCGAGGTTTTGCGATGTCACAACAACTCCATCACGTTGGGTTTCGATCACACACGTCGGCTGCGTATTCGCGAGTGCCGCAAGCTGGGCAGTCCGATCGGGACCTGCTGCGACCGCAGCTGCCGAAGCTGAATCAACCAGCGCCGGGCTAAGCAGCTCATTACAAAGCTGCGCCACCGCAGCAAACCGCAGACCCCAACGCGGCACAGGGCAGCCAAGCCACGGCTGCACCAATCGCTGCGCCTGCATAATATCCGAGCTGCAAATCGCTAAATACGCAGCCATGTAATCGTATTGCATGACACTGCCGCACAATGCCCGATCAATCGATGCAAACAACCGTGCACCATCATCAATGCGATCAGCCGCCAATAAATAATGCACACCAGCGATACGATCGGCGGCCGTCGGCTGGGCCCGATGCGCCACCAGTTGCAAAAACTCTCGATACTGCTGCGCGAGGCCCTCGTTCAAAATATGATTACGCCCGCGTAGCGCATGCGCCCGCGCTGAGATCAGTGGTGCGAATTCCAGATGTTCATACGCTGCAAGATCTTCATCATCCATGAGTTCGGCTTCGGCAAATGCTGGCCCAACGTCTGGCTCGGTAGCGTCAACGAACCGTCGATGTTGCAACAATTGCAGCCCGCGCGGCGCATCGCCATGTAACAGTGCATAGCCCCACAGCACTTCGTCAAAACGACAGCGCTCTTCCAGCGCAGCTAAAATTGCGTCGTAGGCCACGCGGTCGCGCAGCCGCCAGGCCAACGCATCCAAGTCTTGGCTCGGCCCCAATGCACGGGTGCGCAAATAGTCGAGCAACACCGGTACATCCACACGGTTGGCAACATCATCCCAACTATCAGCGCTAAGTCGGGCAGCATAGGGCACCACTTGCAGCACTCGCGGTAGCGCTGCGCCTAATACTTCGCCGCCAGCCGTTGCGTGCACGGGAAAATGTGACCACGCACCAGCCTCGGGAAAATAGAAAACACTTTCGAAGGTTGTCGTTGTGTACGGCGCCAAATCGAGCGGGTGGCGCATTGTTGCACCGCCTGCGCCCAACGTAATTGCACCACGCGGCACCTGCATCAACACTTCGCCACGGACCGGTTGCGCGCTCGCATTAGAAACTACGGCTTGCACCAGGTAAGGCACCCCCACCATCAACTCGCCGGTAACATACAACTCGTGCGATTCCCCATCGCGCCAAACGCTGCGCTGGTTGGCTTGCAGATAATTCTGCACCACCATAATTTTCGCAGGCTCAACCAACTCGCTTGTTAGTAACTGCGCTGAGGCCAAAAGTGCGGGCGCTACAGACGAAACGGCGACATCACCTTGGCTTTCAGCGTAGCCGAGCGCCGTGGTTGCAAATGGCAAATCACTCAAGGCCAACGCACACATGGCAGCGGCAAACGAATCGACACAAAGGCCAACGTCGGCGTGCAGGAACGACCGCAATTGCCCAGAGGCGCACGTCGCAAGCGCCTGCCAAAAACTATTTGCGACGATAAGCCCAGCGCTCTGGGTCGGCCGCATGTGCCACCAATTGCTCTCTGCCCATTCTTGGGTTTTGTCGAGCACTTGAAATAGCGCCGGTGCTTGCGCGCGCCGCTCACGATCACGCTCCATCTGCGGTGGTCCACCTGGCCCGCCGCCACCTCTCGGCGCCGAAGCGCGTTTCGCCTTGGGGCTTTCCGGCGCGTCGTCAGCTTCGCCGTCGGATGACATTTCATGATCGCTGCTGTCATCGTAGTCAGCTTGCATTTCGTTAAGCATGCTGCCGGTGTCTGCAGCAACTAAGCTCGCATACGCATTCTGCTGCAAACTGGCCAACACAGCATCGTCATCCATCGCCGCGCCAAGCAACATCGCGGCTACCCGGCGCGGCTCGCTACGATCACGGCCTTGCACATGAATGTCGTCGGTTAACACCCGGGCAATGCCACGTTGATTACTGACCCGGTGCGCTAACAACGCACGTTCACAAGCGTTGAGTTGGGCAAACTTCGCAGGTGCTAGATACGAGTGCAAAGGAAGCTGCAGTAGCCATTCATCGATAAACGTGGTGCGGCGTTTGCTGGCCAACCCCGGTGCCACCACGGTTTCAAAAAAACCGATATCTTTGAAGAACAAAAACAGATGCAGTTCGTGACAAGCAAAGCGTTGGTAAAGCTCCAGTTTGACCGCCGTGGTTAACGTGTGCCAACTCGTTACAAAACTGAATTCGCCCAACCCGGTTGCCACCGAAGCATCGCTCAATGCGACTAAATAGCCATACAGCTTATCGACGGATTCGACCGCACGCAGTTTTGCCGTTGCAAGATCACGAATCACCAACGGCTGGCCCGGCTGTAGAATATCGATCTTCCGTCGCTCCGCCACATGACGCTCGGGGGCAATTGCCAACTGCAAGCGCACATCGCGTGATTGCAGAGCTCGCTGTGGACGGTACAGATCGTACTCAACTCGACCACGGCTATCGCAAATCACCACGCGCAGCGACGCACCCACGATCGGCGTAAGATCAAGATCGAACCATACTTGCGGTTCATCACTATTAGCATCGTGTTGCAAAGGCACATTCGCGACCACACTGCCATTGCACGCCACGAAGCTATAATTGCTCAGCGCTTGGGCCGGCGCCTCGGGGGCTTCCTTCGACATTTTACGCATCGACCGCATGCTCGGCGCTGGTGCAGGTGCCGACATCGCAGCACCGAACGACGCCGTCATGGTGTTGGTTACAGTGGCCTGACGCGCCCATGGGTGTAGCAATAATGATGGCTTGTCGAGCAGTGGCCCCGGGCGCCGCACCGCGTGTTTACGGTCAAATACGTAGCGAACTTCATCGCCTAAATCCCGGCCATTGATCACCTGGGCTTGCGGCTGGGTTGTTTGCATTGTGCTCAAACCAGCGATATGTCCGGTCTTATCGTCGGTAAGTGCCATCGCGAATTGGGTCGCCACCAAGTGTACGGTCGTCCCAGCATCAACGCCAACCAGCTTCACCCGCAGTCGTTGATTTGCAAGCTCAACCTGAGTCACCCGAGGTGGCAGCGATGGCTGCACGACGTCGATATCCGACCCGCACAAATGGTCGCCATAATTCAACGTCCCTTCGGGCAACACCAACAGCTCAACCCGGCCAAGGCCCGGCATCGTGAAACGATAGTCGCCCGCCGCCAACATCGGCAAGCGAATCGCGCCTTCATGCCACACGGGTGCGGCTGTTATGTGGCGCACCACCACGCTGCCACGCACTTCAACCAAGGTTGCAAAACCAAGCTGCGCTGCAAACGCGTGCTCGTCGAAGCTGCCGTGTTGTACCGGTATTTCAAACGGCCGGTCCGCGCGCCCAGCCCGCGACGTCAGCGCAAGTTGTGGCTGCGCCAAGTTCCAATGCTGCGTCACCTCGCCAACGCTGGCCATCAAACTGACCACGTCGTCGAGCGTGCCCAATTGTACTTCGCCACGCTGGTCGGTTTGCAACGTAATCATCAGCTGGTTGCTGCTAAAGCGGTGTTGCAGCCGCAAAACTACGGGCCGCCCGACCACCGGCTCGCCATTGCGACCTAGACAACAAAGCGCCGCACCCAAGGCATGACGCATAACAAATAGCTCAGCGATCGGATCACTTGCCGGTGCCTTATCAATCGGTGGCGCCGGCAAGGTAATCACCGTCGAAGTTCGTAGGATTTCGGTACCGCCATCACGTTGCCGAGTACACGTTGCGGTAATAGCAATTTCAACCGACGTAATATCTTCGGGCAGCTTCCACTCCAACACCGCCGCCGCACCATCACTGAGTGGTAAAGGCTCCGCCTTCGTTGTTACGGTGCCATCGACAGCGCGTAGCGTAACTTCCCAACGCACATTGCGCAAAAGTTGCAGCGATGCCGCCACACCGGCAATGCGCAGTGCGACATCGGCGATGGCCCGCACGCGGCTGCCTGCGCACAAATGTTCTCGTGCAATCACCATCGGTGCCAGCAGCTCGATGGTTTCACCGTATAACGGCACCTCGACCACCGTCGCTAATTCGCCAGCAACCAGCAACCCGGTTTGGTGTTGGTAGCCAGCCGTCAGCGGCACCACAATTTCACCGTGCGCGTCGGCGATAAATTCACGCCCAGCCAACCACAAACTGGGCGCCCCCGCATGCGCTCCAAGTTGGCCCACTTGGTCAAACACTGTGATAACCGTGCCTGCACAACTCGGACGCGCAACGCAACGCAAGCGGCCTTTGTGGACCAGGGTGCGACTAGCAATGCCACCGCCGATAAACTCAACAATATACGTGCCTGGTCGGCTACACGGCGGCACTGCAAAACTGCGCCGCACCCGTTCGATTGGCGGACGCGCAATGATTTCAACGCGTTCGTAGCTCGCAGTAATTCCATCGAGATCAAGATCAATTCCGACCGCTCGCCCAGTGGCCGCGAAGTAGGCGATCGGATCGATCCGATAGGCCTTGACCGTAACCCGATCAATATTTTTAACGTCGACATCCAGTACTACAGCAGCATGCGCTGCAAACATCACTGAATTGTGCGCACAGAGTTCAAGGACGGTTTGCGCTGCCAAGCCAGCGACCGCACTTGCGCCCAACAACACCGCATCAGCGTCGCTTTGGCTTTTGCCGGCTAACAACCGTTGCTCGGCCAAACAACGCTCAAGCCACGCCCGGTCGAAACGCGCGGCGACGGCGGCAGGAACCGCACCGGTCGTGGCCACGTAGCCCGCCAGGTACAACCCAACGATATCGACGCTGACGTAAGCGTCTAAGCCGAGCGCAGTCGCGGCTTGTTGCAGGTTGCCGCGCCGTGTGCCGTCATCGGGCTGCGTGCGTTCGAGCAACAACTCGGCATTGCGCAGATCCATGTATTCAAGAAACCATTGATCGTGACGGCGACCATGGCGTAATTCTTCAGCTACCAAGTGGCCAAGGGCCCAAAACTTGATCGCTCGAAAAGGTTCCGGTAGCGGCGTCATGTCTTGATACACAGCAATCAGATATTCGCTGCGCGCGGCACTGCGCGCCGACCACTGCACAAACGATGGCGGACGCAAGCGAGCCCAGCGCGCGCACCACCACGGTAAACTCGCCGACAATCCGGCAATCTGTTGCGCCACTTGATCGAGTTGTGCGCGGCTCAACAACGCATGGATCGGCCGGCGCCCAAAACTGCCCAATCCGTGCCGCTGCAAATCTTCAACCACCATAGCGAGCAACGCGGCAGCTTGGCTTGGCCCACTTTTTTCAAGTACGGTTTGGCGCTGTGCCTGCGTGAGTTTGTGATCGACTAAACGAGGCAACGCGTACTCAGTTGCAGTTGCTAAGGTGCGATCCTCGGAGACCAGACCAGCGAGTAACGCCGCGGGTTGTAGTGTCTGCGCATCGATGCGGCTTGGTAGCGCAGCATCGGCAACTCGGTCTTGCGGTTCATGCGTGTGATCAAGATCGAGTAACTCTGCTACGTCATAAGCCAACGCTGCATCGCCCGGCGCTGCATGCCAACGCGCCAGCAATTGTCGCTGCTGTAACCGATTGAGCTGGTCATCTTCGCCGTGGCTGGCAGCCCACCCATCGATCACGCGTTGCGCTTGATCGAGCTGACCGCGTTGTTGCAAGCGCACGCATGTGAAGTAGTCGAAATCAGGTGTACCGCGAACCAATTGCGCTGCTTGTGGACTGCGATCTGTGCCGAATGCCAAGGCTTCCAATTGCTCGAATTCCATGGCGGTAGAGTACGGCAGATCCACGCGCAACGTAGTATCTTGTCGACGTGAAACACATCACGGCCACGCTGGTCACCGCAACACTTGTTGCAACGGTGGCTGTCGCTGCGGATGCCGATGCGGCCGATCGCCGCAAGCACAATGCACCCGTGGTGACCAAGCAAGTTAAAAAAGTCGGCCACACCAAAGGCAAGGTCAAACGTAAGCTCAAAGCCAGCGCCAACATGCCTAAAGGTTTTGCCTGGCCACCCAACGCTGCAATGCAGGCATCGGGTGACGCCTGCAAAGCCAGCCTTACCGACGCTACAATCGGGTTCACTGACGCAACGCCGCACAATCGCGTGCCGACGCCAATCGAACTAACCAATCTCGAAATCGCAGGCGTCCGCTACGTTTCGATTTTTCGCAAACCACCGTTCATCATGGACTGCCATCTAGCAGCCGCACTGGTGCAACATAGCGACAAACTATTTGCGCTTGGAGTTCGCGAAGTTCGTTTTAGTCGAATCTATGGTTACACCAACGTGCGCACCGGCGGCAAAACCAAAAACATGTTGAGCCGTCACGCCTTGGGTTTGGCCATGGATATCTATTCAGTGGTCGACGAAACCGGCAGGGTCGCCGTGGTCGGCGCGGACTACAAAAAAGCCGATGTACTACTGCTTTCGATCGAGGCCACACTCAATGAAAGCCATAGTTTTCGCACCGTGTTGTCGCCGAAAAATGATCCGCGGTCGCATCACGATCATTTTCATATCGAAGCCTTCGTTGATTTCACCACCAAGCCAACCACATAAGCCGACAGGCGGCGGCGCTGCTCGGTCCCGGAATCATTGTACGACCGGTATGTTCCTTGCTAACGCCTTGCCATCGCCTCATGCGCCCAGCAACCGCGCCTGCCTGCACCCCGATGCTGCGCGGGTAGTCCCGAAAAAACCATGCGCCGATCATCGCGCGATGCCGTGGCGATTTCGACTCCGGCGTGTGGCGCGGCGTAGTTGAGCAATGGTAATCGACCCCACCTTGTCTACCTCCAACACTGCTGTTTCTGACCATGTGGTCCGTGCAATGACTACCGATGGTGCATTTCGTATCGTTGCCGTGATGGCCACGCAAACAGCGGATGCAGCAATTGCCGCGCAAGCACAATGGGGCGACGCTGGCCTTCAACTTGCCGAACTGATTGCCGCCGCAGCGATCGTGCGCGAAACCACCCAGCCTGCGCGTCGCGTGCAAATTATTTGGAAACAACGCGACGGCAACACGCTTATCGCTGATGCGCTGCCCGACGGCAGCAATCGCGGCATCGTCAGCATCGCACCGGGCAACAAAACCACTTTGTTGCAAGTGAACTACACCTTACCCACCGGCCAATTGCATCAAGGCATCATCGCTTTGCCTGATGATGTAGATACTGGCACCGCCATCATGCAGTACATGCATCAATCGGAGCAATCGGTCACCATGGTTGCGGTTGCAGCACATCGCAGCGAGGGCAGCTTTGCCCGCGTCGGGGGCTACCTGATTCAGGTGCTACCAGAGGCCACGCCTGAAGCTACCGCTGCGTTAGTGGCCAATCTTGAATTGCTGCCAGCGTTTGACGAAATCCTACGCAGTGCCGACCACGCCCGCGACATTATCGCTGCCATGTTTTTGGGCTTAGCCCATGAAGAACTGGCCCATAGCGATCTGCGCTTTGGCTGCACGTGCAGCGAATCGCGCGTCATCATGGGCATCTTGACCCTCGACGACGACGAACTGAGCACCATCGTCAACGGTGACATGCTTGATGTACGTTGCGATGCCTGTGGTACTCACTACGGCATCGAGCCATCGGCTGTGCGTGCAATGCGCGAGCTACGCGACCGCGGCGCGCAGCCTAGTTAGTTACAAACCGTTGCAGTTTTGCAGGTGCCCATTTGAGCGCCCGACGCAATTTCGCAATTACTCGAAACACACTGTGAGTCACCGGTACAAACCGCGCCATCGGCTTTGACTGCTTCGCATTTTTTAGAGGTTTGATTACAGAAGCCACCGGCTTCGCAAACAAACGAACAAGTCGCGCCCAAGGCTGGACGTGGTGCGCATTTCAGCGAGGTTTGGTCGCAGAACAAAGGATTGATACAAGCAAAGAAGCCTGCGAACCCTGCCGCACAAGCCTCGCCATCTTTGCCGAGCGCTTTGCACGTCATCGTGGCGCTATCGCATTGATCGCCAACTTTATCGCAGTCAGCCGCAGCGCACGATGCGCCAGTCGCTGCGGTTGTCGTACAAACGCCTGGTTCGCCGAAGCACGACGAACCGTAGACGCACTCGCTCGAAGAAAAGCACATAGCGCCGATGGCCAACAACGTGGCACATGTGTTGCCTTCCGTGCAGTACAAACCATTTTGACATTCGGCATCGGCGCACGAACCGCCAACTGCAACGGCATCAGGGCGGCACGTGCCAGCTGCACACGCCATATCCGAGCCGGCAACTTTGCACGAGCCTGACGTGCATTGCGTACCGTCGGTGCACGCGCCACCAGCGGCAGTTTTGCCTTTTACAAAATCATTGCAGGCTGCTGGCGCTTCACGGTTGCTTTCGGCGGATGACGAGCAGCTTTGATTGCGCAGAGCATCGAGGCAATCGCTGGCCTTACCGGCATCGTAGGTAGCTTTGTTGGCACCAACAGTGGCGCTCAACTGCGCGAGATCAAGATCAACGTATTTTTTACATTCAGCTTCGCTGGTGTACCGACCGCACTTCACGGCGTTTGCACACAGCGCCGCTTCCGCTTCGGTATCAAAGTCAGCCAGCGCAACATCGCCACCACCACAACCGGTGCTCACCAATAGACCAAAAACTAAAAAGCCCAAGATTTTTTTCATCGCAAATCCCCACGTAAAGATTGAAGCCACACGCTACCGTAGGTTCAAGCCTGGCGGCCAGTTCTGCGCATAACTCCGGCATGCGATGTGCGCCGAGTTACGAAACCCGGCAAAAACTCACCCTCCTCGACTGTCTCGCTTCCGCTATAACGGAATATTGCAGTGTTTGCGTGGCAAATTGGTCTGCCGCTTGTTGCGCAACACTGTCGCTGCTCGAGCGCCATATTCTTCTTCTTCGTAGATTTTACGTTTGGGGCATTTTATCGACCCTGCAAGGGATATCTTGCCATCATGAAACTGCGCCTTGTATCTGCGCTACTGGTCATCGTGAGTTTGAGCATCGCCGGCTACAGCTGGATGCAATATTTGACCTGGAACGCAGCCACGGAGTTACGCCAGGTGCGCTGGATCATCCCGTCCTCGGCTGGCACCTGGGCGCAAGAACGGGAATATCGGACTCCTCGTTCTTGCAGCAGCAATCTAATTTGGCATGGCGCAAGGGCCTTGATGGGTTGCATCGCCAGCAAGGAGGATGCTTTATGGGAAATGGACTACGCGCGCGGCCGCGCGGAGCTTCGCTATCCTTCTAGCGGCGACAGCTACAATCGAATTTTCTTGCCGATTTCTGACGACAAATTCGGCTTTAGCGACGGCAAGACGCTACGGATCGGAGGCCCCGCCGGTTGGCTACAACACTCTCCAGCGCAACAGAACATGCCTGAATTTGACGGGTTGGCCTGGACCCACGGTGAACTGCAAGGCACGCGTCGTATGCATGAAAAAGTGACAGCGAATTATCTCGCAGTTACGGCGCTACGACTCGACGGCACAGTTCACGAACGTCCGCCGATTCAGCCGAGGGCCTGTTGGGAGGACAATGGTGTTGGCGAACTAAGATTTCAGTGTTTTTACAGCGTCACGTTTCATAAAAATCAATGGTGGTTAGAAAATCACGACAGCTACACGTCGCCGCAACGGTGCTGGATTGGTGCCGATAACACGAAGGCTTGCTTTGCTATCGAAGATAGCGAAAAAAACGAGCTAATCCCTTTCTACAACACTAGTAATCTGGCGATTGGCCGACTGCCACTCTTCGCGGGAACCTTTGACTATGGATGGGAAAAACCCTTAGCACTCGACCGCGGTACCTGGACGCCCCGAGCCGTGGTTTGGGAAGGTGCATCACTACGATATCAAACCACCGAACGCCTCGGAGTAGACACCCTCCGTTTCGTAATTGACGGCAAAAACATCGACCTAACGTACCGCGCAGGCGGGCGCAACGACTACGAAGTGTTTACGGCCGGGAACACTCGAGCTGTCGCTAGCTTAAACAGCAATAGCGTCCTATCGGTGCATCCCGATGGTCGCGGTGGGTATTTCATCGCAGACAACAACGGCCGCTATGCCACACTCGACGCCAACCTGGCGCGCACAGATCAGTTCGATATTTGGGTCTATTTGCGTACCTCAGGCGATGCCGACCCCAGCAACATGTCTGCAAGTTGGCTCAACCGTTGGCCGGCACGCTGGTTAGCCTGGGGAATGTTTGGGCCGTTGGTAATGGCGCTGGTATTGCTGACACTAGGCGGTATCCGCGCACGTGCACGCCGCGCAAACGCCACCATGCCTGAAATGACAGCAGCACCACGTCGCATCACCGCTGCGTTGGATCTTTCAACGTGGTGGGTACCCGCGTTGCTGCTCATCTATGTAATTACTGCAGGGTTCGGGATGATGCGCGTGGTGCCGTTGTTGTAGCAACGAACTCGCACACAACCGGCGGCTAGCCTGCGCCAGGCTATTCAGGACAAGGCTTCGAACCAGCATCAAGTTCGTTCACCCCTACAATGTTTCTTATTGTCTACCGCATACGTTCGACACTGCCAACCGCGTATAGCCGAGCGCAGAGTTCAACTCGGCGCATCAACGCGGCCGCAGCGCGACGATCGTCGTGGTCCAAAAGCTGCTGCTATTGAGCACGAATGGGGCGCTGTAGGTACCCCGTAGCGGCGCCGCGCGGTCTTGCACAACATCGCTCACAAAGTTCGAACGTAATGTCATCCCTGGCCCAGCACTAACGCTGCCGCTGAGTGTGTACCCGATGATTAGCTCGCCGGGGCCGGTCGTTGTGACCGCCGGACCTTCGATCGGGCCGATGCCGTTGCCGGTTTCTGCGGTGGCGACGTCGAGCGGTTGCGTCAACGAAATCCCCGTGTACTCGTGGACGCGCAAGTCGAGATAACTATTGGCCGCAGCGTCGAGGGTCACGGTCACCGTCAACGGGCCGCTACTAGAAACAGGTGCAAATGCAAGATACTGCGCCCGCCCCGGTTCACCGTCGGGACCATGGAGGATCGTAGAAGGTGCACCAGACGAATCGCTGATCGTCGGAATAGGCAGCGGGCCGCCAAAGTAATCGTAGTCAAAGCCAACAATCAGCGCATTGCCGAGAGTCACGTCTTGCGGCAGCTTGGCCGAAATCGTCGAGAGCGGAGCCACCAAAGCGCCAGCCGAGTTGGTCTGCAAAAACGTGATCGTGGCCAATGTCGCATCGAGCGTAGCGGCATCCGTGCCCGCCGCCGCGTCCGTGCCGTCAATCCGAGACCCGAAACCAACGCGCCCGCAACCAACGCTCAACAAGATAAACGACATGCCGAGTGACCTCACCACCTGGGCAACTCGGCGCTCACGAGTCCGGCGTAACCACTGGTGCACGTGCAACACGATCCCTATCGTAGCCGATTCCTACAGCATGCGCTCACGGCAGCCGTGAGCAAGTTTCGCCTACGTGCGGCACAATAGCGAAAGCTATTCACGTGCCACCCGCAGCGCACGCACCTTGCATGCAAATCGTTCACGACTGGAACCTCTGTACAGCGGCGACGCTCATAAGCTAAATCCTTTTGACGAAGTTAGCACAAGATATTTCGAAATATTTTCTTGCTCAATTTTCAGCGCGTACCGGCACAGCCGCCGCTGTGGCGACTTGGCACAAACTGCAGACACCGCCGATTCTCGCTCTAGTGACATCGAATTTTCATCGCGGAGATATCTAAAATCTAAATTCTTGCAATCCTCCACGTCTCGAATTCCGAATCAAACCCACAGCAAGCACTACTATCCAATCGCCTCAACGGCCCTGAGCAACCATGGCAAAGCTAAAGACGGACGACATCGGCGTAGCCGACTTAACTCAGTATCTCGACGAGAATTCTGATTTCAGTTTTGAATTGCAGGTGCTCAAAATGCTACGCGAAAGCAACATTGAGTGCGAACATGGCGGATTCTACGAAGATTCTGTTACTCACAAAACGCGAGAATTCGACATTCGAGCCACGAAAACGATAGCTTGCTCACGCGTAAGATTTGCAGTCGAATGTAAAAATATCCGAGCACACTTTCCAATTCTGATTTCTTGCGTGCCGCGGCACGAGCATGAGAGCTATCACGACATCGCACTCAGAACAGATAACGCGCAGCATCGGCCGTATCTTGCCTTGAATGTGCCATTTTCTCACTGGCACCCCTTGCCGATGCGCGCAGCACA
The DNA here is from genome assembly GCA_043777635.1 of Kofleriaceae bacterium. Lineage (GTDB taxonomy): Bacteria > Myxococcota_A > Polyangia > Haliangiales > Haliangiaceae > JABFXX01. The sequence goes on from JAYWHS010000386.1 coordinate 13,431, forward strand.
TAGCCTCTACCCAGTAGACAGCCCTGTAGGAAAGTCGACTGCTCAGGTTGGCCGCAGCGCTGACAAATCAATACATGACAACGACAGCGAACTGTTTGAAAAGTGGACGCAGTGTCTAAGTTCAGCGGCGGACCTCGTAAAAGAAGTGCACTGGGATGGGGAAGACGCCGTCAGCACGATCAAACAATCAGCTGTATTGCCGTTTCTCGTCGTTCCAAATGGCAGACTTTGGAGCGTCAACTATGATGCAAACGGTACGCGCCTCGCACCGCCAGCCCCGACAGACCGATGTTCATATTTCGTCGATAAAGTTCACAACATAGGGCCTGCTTCAGTGAACGTAAAAATGTCGCTGACGCATGTCGAGTTCGTCACAATCAACGGCATGCGTTCTTTCATCGATGAGTATCTGTCAAGTAGCGCAGCTATTGCTCGCATTTTCCCAGATGAGGGCATCGCAAACGCACTTTCAGAATTTGCGCGGTGACCGTTTCAGGATTGCGGGTATTCTACGAGTGACTGTGTGAACAAACCGGCGTGTGCGGTGCCGTCTCGAAAACACCGATTGTTTAGCACTGAATTCGATGATAATGTGATGTCATGAACCTTGATGGAGTTGCTCCTATTACCCAGTTAAAACGCGACGCAGCTGAGCTCATCGCAAAAGCTGAAGCCTCAGGCTCGCCAGTTGTCATTACGCAAAACGGGCGCGCCACCGCTGTGCTGATTGATGCTAGGTCGTATGACGAAGACCAACGTGCCTTTGCCATTTTGAAACTTGCGTTGCAAGGTGAAGCCGCAATCGCAGAAGGACGAGGCATTTCTCACGCTGCACATCGCGCGCGCGTAGCCAATGTGCTCAAGGCAAAGGTCGCCAAACGGTGAAGCACTGGAAACTTCGAATATCGCCTTATGCGTCTGATGATGTCGTTCAAATTATTGAATACCTGGCCGAAACCGTCGGTTTTGACATCGCAATAACGGTCGATGCCAAACTCGAAAAAGCGATCGCCAGCCTAGAAAAGTTTGCAGAACGTGGACGGGTTGTCCCGGAACTTCGACAACGAGGCATTTCGCAATTCCGAGAATTGATGGTTGCACCTTATCGTATTGTCTACCGCATTCATGATGACGAAGTTTGGCTGGTCATGGTGTTTGATCACCGCCGAGAGCCAATGAGTCTCCTGGCCACGCGGCTGCGAAATTCGTAGCTACGACGTTGCTCGACGCAGCGACAGCCTACAGCGGAATATTGCCGTGTTTGCGCGGCAAGTTGGTCTGCCGCTTGTTGCGCAACGTTCGTAACGCGCGGCAAATCGCAGCGCGCGATTCGCTTGGTCGGACAATTTCATCAATGTAACCAAGCGATGCAGCTTTGTAGGGGTTGGCAAAAGCTTCGCGGTACTCGGCAGTGAACTTGGCCCGGGCCGTCGCCCGCTCGGTTTCGTCGGTGATTTTGTCGAGCTCGGTGCGATGGATAATATTCACGGCACCATCGGAGCCCATCACGGCAATTTCCGCCGACGGATAGGCCAAATTGATATCAGCGCGAATGTGCTTCGACGCCATCACGTCGTAAGCACCGCCGTAGGCTTTGCGCGTGATCAGCGTAACTTTAGGCACGGTAGCTTCGGCGAACGCATACAGCAACTTGGCGCCATGTTTGATAATGCCGCCGTACTCTTGCGCGGTGCCAGGCAAAAACCCAGGAACATCGACCAACGTCACCAACGGAATATTGAAACAATCGCAAAACCGGACAAAGCGCGCAGCTTTGACCGAGGCATCTATATCGAGACAACCGGCTAAGTGCGACGGCTGATTCGCGACAATACCGACCGACCGGCCCTCAAAGCGGGAAAAACCAACGACAATATTTTTCGCGAAGTCTTTGTGAACTTCGACAAAGTGGCCTTCATCAACGATACCGGTGATGATTTTTTTGATGTCGTACGGTTTATTCGACTCGAGCGGCACCACGCTA
>JAYWHS010000387.1:0-15391 GCA_043777635.1 Kofleriaceae bacterium
CAGCGTGCTTTTACCTGAGCCGGTGGCACCGACGACGGCAACGGTGGCCCCTCGTGGTACCGCCAACGTGACGTTGCGCAAGACCAAGTCGTCGCCGTACCCGAACGAAACATGTTGAAATGCTACTGCGGTATTGGCGTCAGCCGGCGGGGGGATGTTCGACGTGTCAGGCCCCGCTCCGAGCGTGCGCTCGTTCGCTACATTGTCAGGCCCCGCTCCGAGCGTGCGCTCGTTCGCTACATTGTCGGGTCCCAATGGCCGCGCAGTTCCATCGGGTTCATTGGTGTCGAGCAGGCTGGTGATGCGTTCGGCGGCTGCCATGGCGCCTTGCATGACGGCGTATTTTGCCGATAGGTCACGTACCGGGATAAAAAATTTATTGATGTATTCGATGAAGACTGCAACGGTGCCAACAGCGACGATAGCGGATTTGGCGTCGGCACCGAGGCGGCGCGCTGCAAACCACGCCACTAAACCAATTGCCAACACGCCGATCGCCTCGACCATGGCATACATGGCCGCGTCTGCGCGAATTGATTCAAGGTACGCATCGCGATGCGCTGCATTGATTTGGTTGTACTGGCGCCCGGCGGATTCGGTACGGCCAAGAAACTGCACCACGCGGATGCCCGAGAGATGTTCTTGTACAAACGAATTCATGGCCGCTAACCGCAAGCGAATTTCGCGAAACGACCGACGCATCGCACCCCGAGCGTAGCGAACCAAGGCCCACAACAACGGCATGGTTGCAAACGTCAGCAGCGTGAGTTGCCAGTCGAGTACCAACATGATGACAACGATCACCGCCATCTTCACAAAGTCGGCGATCAGCGTCACCACGCCTTGAGCAAACATCTCATTGATGTTTTCGATGTCGTTGGTCATGCGCGTCATCAGGCGGCCGACCGGCATTCGATCGAAAAAACTAGCGCGCTGTGCCAACACATGATCGTAAATCGCCAAGCGCAGCGAATGCATCGAGCGCTGGCCTAGTAGTTGAACGTTGGATTGTTCAAAAAATGATGAAACACTTTGGCCTACGACCAACGCGGCGTACATCAATGCCAATAAACCTAAACCGGCAGTCTGGCCAATCGCGATGTGGTTTACCAACGCAAGTTTCACGATGTACGGTTGCGCCAATTCAAACGCTATCGAGCACGGCATCAGCAGAATGCTGGCTAACAACAGCCTCGGATGTTGTGCAACAAACGGCCACAAGCGCCGTAAAAGCACGATGTCATATGCTTTGCCGAGCACCACTTCATCGTTACGCTGGCTCATGACACGGCCTCGGGTTCGCGCAGCACATCGATATCGAGCTGACTCTGATACAGGCCAGCGTAGACGCCGGCTTTGCGTAGCAATTCATCGTGGGTGCCGCGTTCAACGATGCGCCCACCGTCGATTACCAAAATTTGGTCGGCATCTTTTACCGCTGCAACCCGATGCGACACCAAGATTACGGTGCGGCCAATGCGCGCTTGGCGCAGGTTGGTTAGAATTGCCCGCTCGGTCTCGGCATCGACAGACGACAGGCTGTCGTCGAGGATCAACATCAATGGCTGCCGAACCAAGGCCCGCGCCAAGGCCACGCGTTGCCGTTGGCCACCGGATAATGTGATGCCGCGTTCACCGACTACGGTGCGTAGGCCTTCGGGCATGCGGGCGAGGTCATTGCGTAGCCCTGCGGTTTCGGCTGCGGCAATCACGCGTGGATCGGCGGCGTTGTCGTGGCCGTCGTTGTCTTTGCCGTCGGTGTGCCCGCCTAGCCCCATGGCAATGTTGTCGGCGATCGACATCGAGAATAAAAATGCATCTTGTGGTGAGTAGCCGATAGCACTACGTAGCGATGCCAGGGGGACGTCGGTGATGTCGCGGCTATTGAGCGAGATGCTGCCAGCGGGGACTTCGACCAAACGCAACATGGCGTCGACCAACGTGCTCTTGCCACCGCCGGTTGGGCCGACCAATGCGGTGATACTGCCCGATGGTAAATGCAGCGAAATATCGTTGAGCAACGCGCGGCCGTCGACGGTAATGGTGAGCTTGCTGGTGCGGACCTCGGGGGCTCGATCGCTGGCAGCCAACGCTGGGCCTGGACCGTCGACGATTTGGGACGTAGTGCGCAGCACGGCGTCGAGTCGACTCCACGAGCCGCGACCGCGCTGCAGCAATGAGATCATCCAGCCCAATGCTAGCGTTGGCCATACCAAGCGGGCCAAGTAGCCGTTGAATTCGAAAAGTTGGCCTATGGCAATGCGCTCATTCACAACGGCGACACCGCCGACCCAGAGCGCGATAATGACGCCAGCTGACGCCAGCGCGCGCAAGTTCGGCTCAAGCAGCAAACGGGTTTTCGCGAGCCCCATGTTGGTGCTGAGTACCGTCTGCGACGCTTTGGCGAAGCCGTCGCGGCGGATTGGCTCAAGCGTATACGATTTTATGATGGCAATGCCGCCGAGGTCTTCTTGCAAGCGCGCTGACAACGCACCCATCTGCGCTTGCACCGCTTGCGAGCCACGGTAGATATGTTTGCCCATCAACTGGCCGATCAGATAGATGAGTGGGTAGGGCGCAATCGCGGCCAAGGTGAGAATCGGATCAATTCGAAACATCATTACCAGCACGGTGGCAAAGGCAAATGCGGTATTGGCAAGGTTCAGGATGCCGGCACCCCACATGGCCCGGACGGTTTGCACATCCGAGGTAATGCGCGACATGGTTTCGCCGGTTGCGTGTTGCCGATGGTAGCTCGCGTCGAGGTGCAGCAAGTGGGTAAATAGATCGCTGCGTAAATCATATTCTGCAGCGCGCGCGGCGTTAAAGATTGTGATGCGTGAAACGATCCGGGTAACTGCAGTGGCGATGGCAAAGCCCGCCATCCATAAACACAACGGCAGGACTCGACTATAGTCGGCAGCGCGAATCGCTTCGACCACCAAGCCGGTGGTCACCGGAATGCCGAGGAAACAGCCGTTGGTGGCTATCAGCATCAGCACGCCCCACGCAATCGACCTGCGGTAGGTCGCAAGGTACGACCATGCGCCGAGTTTGTCGGCCGAAAACATTCGGGGCGGTGTACTCCGGTTGGCACATAACGACAACTGGTCAGCCGATTTTCAGTGCAAAAACGAGATCGCACAATCCGGACCGATGTCGAGGAGATTTGATTGTGATTGTGAGGCGTCGTCGCGTTGTCTCGGTGGCCCGCCACGCGTAGCATTGGGGCGTGGCTGACCTCGCGATTGCGCTGTCTATTTTTTCGAATGATCCTGTTGACGCTGACAACCAAGCGCAGCTCGTGCGCGCTTTGGCGGTTGAGGCGGGCCAAGCGCAAACCGCGCCGCAGCTCGCGGCCGCCCGGCGCTCACTCGTTGAACACGAACACGCTGCAGCAGCGGTTTGGTTGCTCGACGCCGAGTTAGCTGCGGTCCCGGTTGCAGATGTTTCGCGGCGGCTGAGCTTGTACTTGGAAAAGGCCAGCCTGCTCGACGAAGAACTGTTTGATGCCGAAGCCGCAAAGGCAACGCTTCGTGAAGCGTTGTCGCTGCGCAGTAGCGATGTCGCCGCGAAAGAACAACTCGGCGAGATCGAACTGGCGCAAGCAAATTGGCAACAGTTCGCCGACAAGTTTGCCCAAGAAGCCAGCGGCTCGACCGACCGCGCGTTAGCAACGTCGTTGCGGCTTTCGGCAGCAGCCACGTTGATTCGCTTTGCTCCAGCAACGCCGGCCAACGCTGCGGCGATCGCTGCACATCTGCGCGCTGCAATTGAAGTTGATGAACATAACGGCCGTGCTTGGTTTCATTTGGCACGGCAACTCAGCGCTGCCAATCGCTGGCCTGAAGTCGCAACGCTGTTGCAGAGCCGAGCCGAGAAAATTACCAAACGCGAGCAGCTCGCACCGGTCTTGGTGGCCTTGAGCGTTGTACAGCGAGAGCATTTGCAACAAGCCAGTCTCGCTGCATCGACGGCTCGGCGAGCGTTGACATTGGCGCCAAGCCACCGCGGTGCCGTGCGCGCGGTCATTGCCGAACTTCAGGCTGCCGGTGACTGGAATGGCGTTGCCGATGTGCTTACCGCCGCGCTCAAAGATCGGCGCGGTTTTGATGATTCGACACACCTTGATTGGCTCTTGCAGGCTGGCGAACTGCTGTGGCAACGGCTTAATGATTTTGATCGGGCTGAAGAGGTCTATCGACGCGTGCGCCGTGTGGTGCCAGCCAACAGCCGCGCGTTGGAGTTTTATCGAGCGTACTACGCGGCGCGGGGTGACAGCGGTAAACTCATCGTGATGCTGCGCCAAGTTGAACGCGCCATTACTGACGCCGGCACAAGCGTCAGCAGCGAGCCCGACCTGGAACCGGGTGATTCATCTGGACGGGTCCGTGCGCTCGGGCTGGAGATAGCTGAACTGTCGGAAGCGCAGCTAGGTAATCCTGAAAAGGCCATTGATGCGTGGAAACAATTGCTGCGCAATGATCCTAATTCCAGCGAGGCCCGGTCGGCGTTGTATCGATTGTATCGGCGCACCGAGAAATGGAATGCGCTGATCGATTTGATGAAAGAGGATGTCGAACGCTTGGCTGTGGACGATATCGATGGCCGGGTTGAACGGCTGTTTGAAATGGTCGACATTTACCGTGATCGCTTGCGCCTCGACGTGATGGTGCTCTCGACGTATGCCCAGATTCTTAAGTTATCGCCGGATAACCTGCGCGCCAATCATGAGTTGGCCGAAAAATTTCGAGCGCTGGGTCGGTGGAATGATTTGATTGCGCTGTTGATGCAAAAAGCCGAAACTGAATCGTTGCCTGTTGATCAGCGCGTGGAGATTTTTGCCGAAGTAGCCGACTTATGGTCGGAGCGTTTCGGCAATCTCGGCAATGCCATTCGACCACTCGAACGCATCGTGGAACTCGCGCCGCCTTCCGATGCGTATGATCATGCAATGGTTCGGCTCAAAGATATCTTTTCACGTCGACGACAATGGCGTGGCTTGATTGATTTGTTAGCCAAAGAAGAAAGTCGGCTTGAAGGCGAAGCCCGTTGGGCCAAGCGCTTTGAGATGGCGCGACTTGCGGCTGAGCGTGTCGGCGACAACCGCTTAGCGATTGAATTGCTTAACCCAACGCTTGCCTCGTTGGCTACTGAGCAAAGTGATGCTGCGCGCCGTGTGATCGATGAAACGCTGGTCACATTGTTGGGGCTGTACGAACGCGAGCGTCGATTTTTGGCCGTGGTCGAAATACTTGAACGCCAGATGCTGCGGTTGACGCCGGGCAAAGATCAAGTTCCACTGCTCGAAAAGATTGCCGGGATTTGGGCTGAACGCCTGGCTGCGCCTGCGCAGGCGGCTGAAGTGTGGCGGCGGTTGCTGGTGATTGAGCCAACCCATAGTAAAGCATTACGCGTATTGCGCGAATTGTATGTGAGCGCTGGCGATCCGGTTGGCTTGGAAGCGCTGTACTTGCAGCTCGGGCAACCCGACGAACTGGTGGATGCCTTAGTAGGCTTGTCGGAGCGACAAGAACAACCAGCGCAGCGTCTACAAATGATTGAACGTGCGGCTGCCTTGGCAACCGAGCGTGCGGCTGCCAATCCGCGTCCAGAATCGGTCGAGCGTGTGGTTCGGACGTGGGAGCGTGCGCTGCAAGTTGAACCGAATCACCTTGCGGCGGCCATAGCGCTTGCGCCGCAGTACAGCAAGGCCGAAAAATGGCCTCGGCTGTTGGCGATGTTGGAAATTCAATTGCGAGCTACCACGGCGCCAGCTCAGAAGTTGGTTTTGCAGGATGAGCTCGCGCAATTGTGCGAGCGGCGGTTGGGTTCCCGCGCTGTTGCGCTTGGCTGGGCCATAAGTGCACTTCCACTTGATCCAACCAACTCCGCTCGTCGTACGGAATTGTTACGATTAGCTAACGACCCTACTCAATTGCGTGATGTTGCGAAGGCCTTAGAGAGTCAAGCGCGGCGCGACACGTTGACCGTCGACGAGCGAGCGCTGATATGGCGCGAGGCAGCAGCGATTTGGCAACGGTTGAGTGATTTTGGCCAAGCGCGTGAAGCTATCACCCAGGTCCGCAACCTGTTGCCGAACGACACTGCGGCCGAAAAAGAATTGGAAGCGCTGCTGATTGCAGGCAACGACTGGTTGGCCGTAGTGGCCTTGTGGCGGCATCGCGAGACGGCTAGTAGTGATGCGCTCACGCGCGCTCAACTTCGTTTGATGATCGCCGAAGCCCTTGAACACAAAGTAGGCGACATCGACGAAGCGATTGCCGCGTATCGCGGTGCAGCGGATCTTGCCCCGGCTGGGGCAAGCGTGGTCGGGGCTGGACTTGCGGGATTGGAGCGGTTGTACACTGCGCAAGGCCAATGGCCTGCGTTACTAGCGGTGCTCGAAGAGCAAGCAAGCCATGAGCAACGCAGCGAAGGGCGTGCTCAATTACGATTGCGCATGGGCGAGCTCGCTCGTGATCATATCGGTTTGCCTGCCAATGGCTATCGGCATTTCTGGATGGCGTTGGAGCTCGCGTCGGTCGGTTCGGCGATTCGCAGCGCTGCGTTTCGCGCTTGTGCAGCGTATTTGTATGCGCCGTTGTGTGAGTTGATAGAACTCGAACTGCGTCGAACCTTGGCTGCGATAATCGTGGACGAAAGCGACGAGGCGTTACGCAAACCGCATGACCTTGCGGCTGCGTTAGAGTTGTTGCGCAGCGATCCGAATCATCGCGACCACGAGGTGGCCTACGATCAACGCTTGTTGCAGGTCTATCATCAGGATTTGGGTGATAGTGGGGCTGCCTGGGCGCCGGCCTTGCGGCTGTTGGCGCATGATCCTAAAGATAGTGCCACGCGGGCCACGCTGTTCGCGTTGGCTGGTCAGTTGGGGCGCGACGGAGAATTGGCTGCTGCGCTGGACCAAGCGGCCACCGAGTTGCAACAGCAAAGCCCCAACACCAGTGAACTTTTTGACCTGTGGATCGAGCTTGGTAATTTTGCAACCGATCGACTCAACGATCAAACCCTGGCCGAACGCGCATGGCGGCAAGCTATCGCGATGCGGCCTGAAGATGGATTTGGCAACCGTGCCCTCGCTGGCGTGTTGCGCCGCGCTGGGCGACATGCCGAGTTGGTGGAGGCGCTACAACGTTATGTAGTGTGCAGCGACGACGCGCGCGCCCGCCAGGACGCAATGCGTGAGGTTGCCGAAATTGCTGAAAATGAATTACACGATGCCGATCGCGCGATCGCGGTGAATCGGACGTTGTTAGACGACGTGCCAAGTGATAGCCGGGCGTTTGCGGCATTGGATCGGTTGTACACGGCAACCCAGGCCTGGGCTCCATTAGCCGATTTGTTAGCGCAACAAGCATCGGCAACCGGCGCAGTGTTGATGGCGCCAGTGCTGTTGCGGCGGCGTGCTGAGTTATTGGCAACGAAGCTCAATCAACCATCTGAAGCGCTCGATGTTATCGAGTCGGTGTTTGAACGTTTTCCGCAAGCTGCAATCGTTACCGACGGCAGTTTGCTTGCGCTGTTGGATACGTTGACGTCTAGTGCCGCCGGCAATGGCGCGAACGAGCCCACCACGCGGTTACGCGCTGCTCACTTGTTACTTCCGCGTTTTGAAGAGCGCGGCAATTGGGACGCGATGTTGCGCTGCGTGCGGTTGGAGTTAGAGCTCAACGCCGTTGCACTGGGCACCGATGGCGTGGTCGATACGCTGATGCGGATCGGCGAGTTGGAAGAGACCCGGCTTGGTAATCCAGGCGCTGCCGCAACCGCGTACGATCGCGCGCTAGCGATGAACCCGAGCGGCTTGCCAGCCCGCGATGCAGTGCGTCGCGTGAAACTTGCGCAGGATGACACAGCGGGGTTGATGGCAAGTTTCACCAGTGCATTGCAAGCGCTGGCACGCGGTGCTGATATCGCCGCGCAGTGCGAACTGGGTCGGGAAGTAGCCGAACTCGCAGAGCACACTAACGACCCGTCACGGGCCATCGCCGCGTATCGCCAATTGCTTGAAATCGATGGCTCGAATCCCAACGTCGCACTGCCTGCGCAGCGGGCGTTAGTTCGGCTGTACCAACAAAGCGAACAGTGGGCCCTTATGGTTGAGGCCCTTCACGGTGCCGCACAATGGGAACCCGTGGCATCGGCTCGACGGCAATTGTTGGAGCGAGCGGCTGATATCGAAGAACATCGGACGGCAAATTTGCCCGCCGCGACCGCAACTTGGCGTGACGTGTTAGCCGAAGCGATCAGTGAACCTTCGCTGGTGTCGCGCGATGCGGCATTGCGGGCGCTGGATCGTTTGCTCACAACCCAACAAAAATGGTCGCAGGTCGTGGAGGTGCTCACCGAACAGTGTTCGAACGCAAGTGCGGACGACGCTAGCAACGATGCGCGGGCCGGTGTCGTAGCGTTGCGTTTGCGGATGGCGGAACTGCAAGAACAGACATTGCACGAACCCGAGCAAGCGATCTCAAATTACGTCGAGATTCTGGATCTCGAGCCGACCCATGCAGCTTCGCTGCTTGCGCTCGAGCGGTTGTATCGAAACAGTGGTCGGTTTGCCGATTTACTCGAAGTGCTCGAACAACAAGAGACGGCGGGCATCGTTGAGCCGATCGTGGTGCAAGCGACCATGGCGCAATTGCTCGGTACAGAACTGGCTCGGCCACCTGATGCGCTGGAACGTTGGGGTAACGTGTTGCTGCTTGATTCGGGTCATGGCGCAGCGCGTTTGGCCGTACATGCGGCCCTCGACGACATCGACTTACGAGCCATGGCGTTCGAAATTCTTGCGCCCATGTATGGACGGCTCGGCGAAGACCGCGAGTTGGCCGACTTGCACGCGCGGTCGGTGAGTTGGAGTGACGATCCGGTTCACAAAATCGCCGCATTGAGCGAGGTGGTGCGGTTGCGCGAGAAAACCGGCGATTTGCGGACAGCGTTTGTCGCGCAAACACAGTTGTTGCAACATGCCGCGGCGCAGCCACAACTGCGCGCTGCGGTAGCACAAACCGAACGCTTGGCTGATCGCATTGATGCTCATGGTGATCTGATCGCTGCGTATCAGGCCGCGTTACCTGCCGTGCTCGACGCTGCGGTCGCGCGTCAATTGCACCTTGATGTTGCGGATCTGTCGCGCGCGTTGCGTAAGGATGTTGCAACCGCGATCACGCACTACCAATTTGTGTTGGATGCCAACCCCGATGATCCGCGTGCACTCGCTGCGCTGGAAAGTATTTATCGGGATGCAAATGATTTTGAAAGCTTGGCCGCGGTCCTGCTGCGCCAAGCAAATTTGCCTGGCGTTGGCGATGACGAACGCATCGCTGGCTTCGCTGAGGCTGCGGAGCTGTTAGCTACTCAAGGCCACCGCGATGATGCAATTGCGACCTGGAATCAACTGTTGGAGATAGCGCCACAGTATCAGCCGGCATTTGCCGGGTTGGAAAAACTGTTCGGCGAGCAAGAGCGTTGGCATGACGTTATTGAACTTTATGAACGTCGCTTAGGCTTTGCCACCAAGGTCGCCGACGCCGTGGCCTTACGGGTACAAATCGCCGAAGTTTGCGAAACCAAGGTCGGCGATCTAGCAGCAGCCGTGGATAACTACGGCGCGGCCCTGACTAACGATCCGCGCTCGGTTGCTGCGGCCAATGCGTTGCGCCGCTTACTCGATAATCCTGATGCGCGGTTGGATGCAGCCGAAGCGCTCGAACCGATCTACGTTGCATCGCAGCGCTGGGCTGAGTTAGTGCATGTGTACGAAGCCCGGTTGCACGCTGCGCATGAGCCCGATCAACGGGTGCGTGCGTTGGGCCTGTTAGCGCGGTTGCAAGAAGAGCAACTCGAGGATTTTGATCAAGCGAGCCTGTGGTACGGCCGGTTATTCTTAGAATCTCCAGACGACGAAGGGGTTCGTGATCAACTGCATCGCCTCGCTAGCGTTACTGGCAATTGGGCACATGTTGTCGCTGCCTACGAAGAGTTTCTGCGAGATACCCGCGACGAATCGGGCTTAGTCCGGGATATCGCGGTCGCGTTGGGTGTGGTCCATGATCGCCGCAATCAAGATGTGGGCACGGCGTTACCTTATTACCGGCGCGCTTTACTGATTGCGCCAGATGCCGATGTGCAACCAAGTACGGCGCAGTTGGTGGCTCGCCTCGAAGAAATTTACATAGAGCGTAAAAACTACGCGTCGTTGGTGGAAGTCTACGACCATGTGGTTGCGACCGGCGATTCCAAAGAGCGCCGCGTTGCGCTTGCCAAACGGGCGGTCATTCAAGAAACCTTGCTCGCGAGCCCAGATCGCGCCATCGAGAGTTGGCGTGAGTTGATGGCCGATATTCCGGACGCGCCAGCGACATCGGCGCTGCGCGTGGGTGCGCCGGCCGTTACCGGCGGTGTGGACGCCGAGTGGTTGCGCGCAGCGACTGAACTCGAACGCTTGCATCGATCGCGCGGGCAATTGCTCGAAGTAGTTGAGCTGTTGGAGTCGCGTTTGGTACGTTCGGAATCGACTGCGGCAACATCTGATCTGCGCTTGGCCTTGGCTCAGTTGCAATTAGATCGTAAGGACACCACCGCTGCGATAGACCAATACGAACAAGTGCTAATCGATCGCGTTGGCTGGGAACGGGCCGTTGCCAAACTGGAGCAGTTAGTGGTGGAGCCAGGCGCGCGCGAGCGAGTCATTGAGTTGCTTGAACCGATCTATCGCCGGGAAAACTGGTGGCAAAAACTCGTCGTGATTCTCGATGCCAAGCGGGCGTTTCTGTTTGACGACGAACAACGAGTTGCAACGTTGCATGAGATTGCCGATCTGCATTTTCAACGCGGCGGTGATCACAGGTTGGCACGCACGGCTTTGATTGATGCGTGGCGAACGGATGTAGGCAATACCGCCAGCGTCGCCAAATTGCTCGACGCTGCGCGTATCGACAATGCATGGGATGAAGTGCTCGCTGCGTTTCAAGCTGGCATTCCAACCTGCGATGACGTCGCGGTGCGAGCCGAGCTATGGCAGCAGTTGGCTCAAGTCCAAGATCGTGAATTACAGGATACCGCAGGCGCCATCGCATCATGGCGCAAAGCAATCGTCGAACAGCCGGAACATCCGGTCGCGTTGTCGGCGCTTGATCGGCTGTTGGAATCACAACGCAACTATCAAGAGCTGGTGTCGGTGGTCTTGCGGCGGGCTGAATTGGCCGACGATGTCGGCGTGCGCGCGGTCTTACTGCATCGCGCTGGCGCATATTGCGAGGAGAATCTACGGCAACCAGTTCAAGCGATTGCGGCCTATCGAGCCGCCGCGGAAGTCGACCCGTCGGATGTCACCGCGCTCGATGCGTTGCAGCGCCTCTACGTAGTGACCGAGCAATGGCGTGAGTTGGCAGAAGTGCTTGAACGTAAACTTGAACTCGACCCAACCACGCTGGATCGCGTGGCCCTGCACACCTTGGCGGCGCAGACCTACGAATCCAAACTTGCGGATGTTCATCGTGGAATTAGTCACTGGCAGGCGCTGCTTGAGGCCGATGCCCGCAACAGCCTAGCGCTGCGTGAACTTGATCGTTGTTATGCTGCGCAGCAGATGTGGCCTGAGTTGATCGACGTTCTTGACCAACGCGCCGTGCTGGCGGCGGTCACGTTGGAACGCGCTGAATTGGCGTTTCGCGCTGCGAGCATTGTCGCGGAACAACAACATGACCTCGAAGCTGCGATCGCTCGTTACGGCGCAGTGCTCCAGGTGTTGCCAAGCCATCTGCCTGCAAAACAAGCGCTGTTTGGCTTGTTGGGCGACGATGATTTTGCACCGGTTGCAGCGCCGTTGTTGGAACGGCTGTGTCGCACCGAACACGATGTGCCCGGCCTAATCAAAGTGTTGGAACGTCGGACAACACTTGCGAGCCTAGGCGATGGCGATCCAGGTGAACGACGCCAATTGTGGGCGCAGTTGGCTGAAGCCCATGAGGTGCTGGCCAATGATGTGCCTGGCGGATTTGCAGTTTGGTCGCGGGCCTTGCAAGCTGCACCCGAAGATCTTGAATTATTAGGACCGTTGCGCAGGTTGGCGGCGAGTCACAAACTGTGGCCACAGTTCGCGGCGTTGTTGCAAAGTCTGTTGACACGTTCGCTCGACAGTGAAGTTGAGCATGCGTACGCGATGGAGTACGGCACCATGCAGGAAGACTACCTGCGTGACTTGCCGATGGCGGAACAGGCATTTGAGCGAGCGTCACGGGTTGGTGACGCCGGCCCAGCGCTCGCAGCGTTGGAACGCGTACTGGCGAGGGCCGGGCGGTCGGAACAACTTGCGGCCGTGTTGGCGCGGCAAGCCGATGCGGCAAGCTCTGATGCGATTCGAGCGGAGTACCTGTATCGGCGCGGCGACTTACTTGAAAGTGTCCTGAATCAAACTGGTTTGGCGGTGGCTGCGTTTACCGAAACCTTGCTCGCCGAGCCAAATCATCGTGGCGCACGCAGCGCGTTACATCGCTTGTTGAACGGGCCCATAGAGTACCGTGGCCAAATCGTCGACGTTTTGATGCCGTTGTGGGAAGCCGACGGTGATTTCATCAAGTTGAGTGAGGTGCTTGACGCAAAACGCCAAGTAGCGGTTTCCGATGATGACCGACGCGACATCTTGCAGCGGTTGATCGAATTGCGGGAGCACCAGCTGCAAGACAGCGGTGGCGCGCTCGATGCAGCGATGTTGCTGCACCAGATTGCGTTGGGCGATGAGCATGCGTTACATGAGATTGAACGGTTAGCCGACCGCACCGGTAGCTGGAGCAGCGTGGCCGACAGTCTAAGCGCACACGGTCAACTCTTGCGCCAACAAGCGAACCCCGATCCAAGCGACGTTGTTCGGTTGCACAGCATGCTCGGGAAAATCTATGCAGAGCGGCTTGCGCAACCTGAGCGCGCGATTGAGGCCTATCTGCATGCGTTCGCCGCCGACCGCCATTCGTTGGCCGTTGTTGACGAGTTGATCGCATTGTATCGTCGGCAAAATAATGCGGCCGGGCTCATTCGAATGTTACAAGCACGCGGCGCGCTGGTAGATGAGCCAGCGGCAAAACGCGCAGCGTATTTCGAAGTTGCTGACTTGTGTGACGTGACCGGTGATACCGATGGTGCCATCGAGGCCTGGCGTGCAGCGTTGGCGCTTGATGAAACCGATCGTGATGCGCTGCATCGGCTAACCTCTTTATACACACGGGTCGGGCGCATTGATGATCTCAAAGCGACCCTGCTACAAGGCATTCGGGTTGCCGCCAACGTCGCTGAAGAAAAACAGCTCCGGCAACGGTTGGCGGCTTTATACAGCGATAGCAATGATGTCAGCGCAGCGCTGGCCCAGTGGCAGGCGATCGTCGATGTTGACCCGCTTGACCTGACGGCGATGCGAACTCTTGAAGGGTTCCATGTTGGGCTGCGTGATTGGGATGCGGTGCGCGAATTAAAGCTACGGCGGGCCGATGGCTCGGCGCTGCCGAGTGACCGGTTAGTTATCGTCGGCGAAATTGCGCAACTCGATGAACAGCAACGCCAGCGCCCAGATGATGCCATTGCGACCTGGTACGGGGCTTTGGAAATTGATCCTCGGCATGCGCCAGCGTTTGATGGCCTCGAACGGTTGCTACGTAATAGTACGCGTTGGCACGACGTGGTGGAATTACTTGAACGTCGCGCTGAAGTCTGCGCAGCAGACGGTGACGCTACCGGCGAAATTCGTGCGTTGGCCACGATTGCCGATATTTGGGAAGGGCCGCTCGATAGTCCGGACGCGGCCGCTGAAGTTTTGGAAAAGATCCTGCGACGCGATTCCGCGTCAGTCGCTGCGTTGACCCGCCTATCCAAGGTGTATCAGCGCAATCATGATGTAGAAAAATGTCAGCGGACTCTGGAGCAAGCCTTGGCGTTGGGGCCCACGGGGCGCGATGCCGCAGATCTGTATGTCCGGTTAGCGGACGTCGCTGGTGCCGATCCAATTGCGAAAACGCACCTGCAACGAGCGCTTGAGTTTGATGCTGGCCACATCGGCGCAGCGACAGCATTGGAAGCCGTTGCGCGTGAACAGCAAGATCGTGTGTTGCTTGAAAAGCTACTCATTGCGCGGCTTGAACGCACCGCGGTCGATGATCAAGCAGCGGTCTGCATTGAGTTAGCTCGGCTGGCTGGCGCACGGGGTGCAGACGCCGATGCACTGCCGTACCTTGAGCGTGCGGTGGCGTTGCGCGGCGGGCAAGATGCCGAGTTGCAGCTAACGCTTGCCGATGCGTTGGTGAAAGCTGGTCAATTTGATCGTGCAGCGCCGATGTTTGAGCAACTTGCCACGGCGGCCAAGGCGGCCAAACGGCTCAAAGACGCTGGCCGCTATCGTCAGCGTCAAGGGTCGTTGTTGCTACAGCAAGGCGATGTCGCTGCGGCGCAAGCAGCCTACGAAGAAGCGTTCCGAGTTCAGCCGACCGATACCTACACCATGGTTGGGCTCGGTCGTATTTACGTGCAGACGGCGGCATGGGAATCGGCGCGACGTATCTATCAGTCACTGGTTTTGCAAACCATCGACCCGGTGGTCGCCAAGGAACTCAGCGTATCGAAAGGCCAATTGTACTTGGCGCTCGGCCGCATTCTTAAATCCATGGCACAACCCGACAAAGCCAAAGCTATGTTTCAACGCGGCTTGGAATTTGAGGTCGGGCTACCGGAGCTGGTCGCTGAACTCGCAGCGCTGGCGTAGCCTGGTCGAGGATTCCGCTATTCGCCGGCGCATCGGATTGGTGTTGAGGCGATTACTTCGTTGGGCGTGCACAACGTGACAGCGCTTGCCGCGCCGCAAGCACAACCATGCGGTCATCGCTCTGCACGTACTTGCGTAGCATCGCGCTGATCGGCGGTGTGCAACCCACGCCGAGTTCGGTTAATCCAGTAATTGCTGCGGCCACGATTTCAGGGTAGGCGCTATCGCCGAGCGCATCGAGCAAATCAGTTTGGATCGCGCTGCGTTGTTCCGCCATCGCTGCGCCGGCACGCCCCAATTCGACCGCAGCTTTTTGCGCGAGCCGCAACGCCTCGGCATCGGCGTCACTGGTGGCCGCTCGCCAAACGCGTAATTGCCGTCGCAGTTGAGGGATGAGTGACGGGATAGCCGCGCCAAGGTTAATTGCGTGTTCACGCAATGCTGCTGGCTGTTTGGCATCGCGCCAAATACTCACCAATAACGCTGCAACCGCATTGCGATCACACGCCAGCACGCCATCGAGTGCATCGAGCTGCACATTGAGGTCGCTGTCGTGAGCTACGGCGTTGCGCAGGCTTGGGCTCGCTGCGTTGCCGCAGTTGACCGTCATCGCTTGCA